>DATGVT010000132.1:0-2852 GCA_035300005.1 Candidatus Acidiferrales bacterium | reverse complement strand
AGGGAGAGTTCAACAAGACCCCTCCCCGCCCTCCCGGCAAGGGGGAGGGAGAAGGAAATTCTTAGCCCTTTCGGCGGACCACGGCGACGCCGGGCGGCAGATGGAGCTCGCCGGCTAGCCGTTGGGCCTTCGGCAGCCTCTCCAGGTCCTCGATGATTTGCAGGACGCGCCGGCCCACCTCAACGCCGGAAACTCTGTCCGGTACCCAGATGTCGTGGGAATGCTCCGCCGGGTTCGCCGAGAAGGTGAAGTGCCACACCCCATTACGCAGCCGCGGGGCAGCATGCTGGTGCACCTTTGTTGAGGCAACGAGGTACTGCGGATCCACGAACCCAGCGGTGGGCAGGCTCAGCAACGGCAGGTAGTACCAGAAGCGCGGGTCGCTGATGAGGCGATCCTCGGTCACGGTGAATGGGATGTGGAGCATTGGTGTCACCAGGCTCTCGGGCCGCTGGAGATGCGTGGCCGTTTTGATCTGAAAGGCCAGCCACCCTGCGAAGTTGCCGCGGATATGGACTTCGGCGTCGCGCCGTTCGTCATCGGTCATGGGCCAGGAGACTTCCACCTTCCCATCACTCCCGATCACCACGAGCTTGGCCCACTCGTTCTGGGCGATGACGCCGATCTGGACGTTGTTCAGAGGCATGCTTGAATCCAAATAATAGAGGCGTTCACAGCGACGAGACCCCCTCCCCGACCCTCAATACGTGCCTAAGCCCAACAATATGGGCTAACCGAGCCGGAGGCGGGTGAGCACTCACCAACCCTCGCGCCATGCAGGCGCTAGCGGGGAACCGTGCCCCCGCCTCTAGCGAGGAGAGGAAGAGGACTGCTGAGGATGTCGTGCCCCCGAGCACCCCGTATTGAGGCGTCCGATCTTCTCCTGGTTCGGTCAACGAATCGCCGAAAGGAGGTGTCGGGTGATCTTCGTCGGTATTGACTGGTCGGAGCTTCAGCACGAAGTGGAGGTGATGGCGGCGTCGGGCCAGCGGCTGCGCAGCCTGCGGATCGTGCACGGGGTGGAGGGCCTGGCCAAACTGCAGGAGACGATCTCGGAGTTCGCCAGCGAGCCCCGTGAGGTGGTGGTCGGGGTGGAGGCCGACCACGGCTTGCTGGTGAATGCCCTGGTGGGCAGCGGCTACCTGGTCTATCCCATCAACCCGCTGACGGCGGCCCGCTACCGGGACCGGCATTCGCTGGCCGGCAACAAATCCGATCGCCGGGATGCGCAGATGCTGGCCAACGTGGTCCGCACCGATCGCCACCTCCTCCGTCCGCTGGCGGGGGACAGTGAGCCGGCGCTGGAGATTCGGGCGCGCGCCCGGGCCCATCTGCGCGCCATCCGGCTGCAGGGCCAGCTGCGCAACCAGCTGCGCAGCCTGCTGCTGGAGTTCTATCCGGCGGTGGTGCCCTTGCTGGCCGCGGATGACATTCGGGATGCGCTGGCGGTGCTGGCGGTGGCGCCCACCCCGGCGCGGGGGCGAGGGCTGTCCCTGAGCAAGCTGGAGGCGACCCTGCGTCGGCACGGCCGGCAGCGCAGCCTGACCACCCGCGCGCAGGACATTCAGGCCCGGCTGCGGGCGCCGCAGCTGGACCTGCAGCGGCCGCGCTTGATCGCGGCCCACGGCGATGAGGTCGCCTCCCTGACCCGGGTCCTGCTCCAGGTCCGCCAGGAGCTGGCCCAGCTGGAGGCGCAGATGGCCGCTGCTTTTAGAGGGCACCCGGACGCCAAGATCTTCCTCAGCTGCACAGGGCTGGCTGACATCCTCGGCGCCCGGGTGTTGGGAGAGTCGGGGGATGACCCGACTCGCTATGCCGATGCTACCGCACGCCGCAACTACAGTGGGCCGGCGCCGGTGACCCGAGCCTCCGGCAAAAAGCGGGAGGTCACCTGCCGGGTGGCCCGCAACCGCCGGTTGGCGGACGCCACCTTCTGCTGGGCGGAATCGGCGGTCCGCCACTCGCCCAGCGCCCGCGACTTCTACCGCCAGCTGCGCAGCCGCGGCCAACCGCACAACCAGGCCATCCGGGTGATCGCCTACAAACTGGTGGGCAAACTGCACGCCTGCCTCCGCGACCGTACGCTCTTCGACGAACAGCGGGCCTGGTCGGCCGACCTCAGCCAACGCGCTGCTTGACTCTTAGCCACCTGGGATGTACCCCGCAAGGGGGAGGGAGATTTGCCCCGCAAGGGGGAGGGAGAGCCTAAAAGTCCGCAATGGTGAGGGGTAACCGAAGGGCGAGGGGGATGGAGACCTTAGGTGGTGCGGAACCAGGCGATGGTGCGGCGGAGGCCGTCGTCGAGGCTGATTGACGGCTGCCACCCCAGCGCCTCCTGGGCGCGCCGGATATCGGGCTGGCGGGTCTTGGGGTCGTCCTCGGGGAGCGGCCGGTGCTCGATCGGGCTCTGACTGCCGCAGAGGTCGCGAATGCGTTGAGCCAGCTCGAGCATGGTGACCTCATCGGGGTTGCCCAGGTTGACCGGATCGATGCAGCTACTGTCGAGGAGCCGAACGATGCCCGCGATGAGGTCGTCCACATAGCACAGGCTGCGAGTCTGGCGGCCGTCACCATACACGGTGATGGGCGCGCCCCGAAGCGCCTGGGTGATGAACGTGGGGACCGCGCGACCGTCATCGGGTCGCATCCGCGGGCCGTAGGTGTTGAAAATCCGCGCGATGCGGGTCTGGAGCCCATGGGTGCGGTGGTAAGCCATGGTGAAGGCCTCGGCCGCCCGCTTGGCCTCGTCGTACACGCCCCGCGGCCCGACCGGGTTCACATTCCCCCAGTAGGTCTCCGGCTGGGGACTGACCTGCGGATCGCCGTACACCTCAGAGGTCGACGCCAGGAGG
>DATGVT010000131.1:0-1737 GCA_035300005.1 Candidatus Acidiferrales bacterium | reverse complement strand
GCTGGCGCTCAAGCGCGGCCCCCCCGAGCAGTTCCTGCCCGCCTTCGCGGCCGTACCCACCGCTCTGATCCTGCTGAACGCGCAGCTGGACGGGCTGGTCGTGCTCGGGCTGGGAACGGCCTACCGCTGGTGGCGCGAGCGCCCGCTGGCGGCCGGCTTCGCCCTCGGCCTGACCCTGGTCAAGCCGCACCTGGTCTTACCGGTCGGCTTCGCCCTCCTCCTCGGCCGGCGCTGGCGCCTGCTGGGCGGCTGGGCCGCCGCCGGCCTCTTGCTGGCCGGCGTCAGCGCGCTCCGGGACCCGGCCTGGGTGCTGGGCTGGCTGGGGCCGGCCACCCGGACCGTGCAGCAGCACTCCCGGGAGATCGCCCTCGCCGACCTGGCCCCCTACCTGGCCGGGCCCCCCTACTTGCTCTTTCTGGTGGCGGGGCTGGCCGTGGCGGCGCTGGCGGGCGTTCTCTACCTGGCCTGGTACAGCCGCCAGCCGGCGGTGCTGGTGGCGGGCGGCGTCCTGGCCGCCCCCCACGCCCTGCCCGCCGACCTGGCCCTGATCGCCCTGGCGCTCGTGATCTGGGGCCGGGCCGGCTGGCTGGACTGGCTCCTGCTCTCCCTGGGGACGGCGGCGGCGGCCCTGCTCACCCCGCCGCTGCCGGCGCTGGCAGGCGTCCTGCTGGCGGCCGGCTTCTGCCTGCGGGTGGCCGGGCTCAGCCCCCGGCTGCCACGGCGGCCGGAAGGCCCCGCAGAGGCCCCTGGATGACGCCGTCGATCAGCCCGTAGTCGATCGCCTCCTCCGGCGACAGGAAGAAATCGCGGTCGGTGTCCCGCTCGACCCGCTCCAGCGGTTGGCCCGTGTGCTTGGCGATCAGGCGGTTGAGCTCGTCCTTGATGCGCAGGATCTCGCGCGCGTGGATCTCCAGGTCGCTGGCCTGGCCGCGCATCCCCCGGCCGCCGATCAGCGGCTGGTGCAGGTGGATGCGGGTGTTCGGCAGCGCGAAGCGCCGGCCTTTGGCGCCGGCCATCAGGACCACAGTGCCGAAGCTGGCCGCCCGGCCGACGGCCACCGTAGAGACGGGCGAGGACACGTACTGCATGGTGTCGTAGACGGCGAACCCGGCCGCCACCGAGCCGCCGGGCGAGTTGACGTAGATCTGGATCTCCTTCTCCGGGTCCTCGGCGGCCAGGAAGATCAGCTGGGCCACGACCAGGTTGGCGACCACGTCGTCAATGGGACGGCCGACGATGATGATGCGGTCGCGCAGGAGCCGCGAGAAGATGTCGAAGGCCCGCTCGCGGTTGCCCTCGTTCTCGACCACGGTCGGGACCAGAGCCATTGCCCGATCGTACTTCGTACCATGGACGCGTGCAGGCGCCGGCCCGGCCCCGGTTCGCCCGAGGCGGGCTCCCTGCCGGGCGGTTCTTCGAGGCCCTGCAGGCTCGCCTGCACGCGCTGCTCCCCGCGGGTCCCTGGAGCTTCCGGGCCCGCCGCGGCCACGGCCTCCTCAAGCTCGACTGCGGCCACCCCGAGACCCACTTCGAGGGCTGGCACCACCGCAGCCTGGGCCGCTTCGAGGTCGGGCTGCACTTCGAGGGCAGCGCCGAGTTGAACCAGGCGGCCACCGGTTTCTTCCGAGGCCGGATCCTGGAGGTCAAGAGCGCCCTGCCCCGGGCCGAGCTGGAGCCCTGGGATCGGGGCTGGAGCCGTCTCTACGAGACCTTCCCGGCGCCCGCCCTCGACCAGCG
>DATGVT010000130.1:0-1823 GCA_035300005.1 Candidatus Acidiferrales bacterium | reverse complement strand
TCGAGCAACCAGGAGCGGATGACGCCGCCGTGGTTCCAGAGCTTGGCCAGCTGCGGCATCGCAAAGGCGTACTGGGAGGCCTTCAGGATCTCGAACCCTTCGGCATAGGCCTGCATGATGCCGTACTCCATGGCATTGTGGACCATCTTGGCGTAGTGCCCGGCGCCGCTCGGCCCCACATATGCGTAGCCATCCTCGGGCGCCAGGGTCTTGAAGATTGGCTCCGCGAAGGTGAAGGTCGCTTTCGACCCCCCCGCCATCAGGCAGAAGCCGACCTTGAGCCCCCAGACGCCGCCACTCACGCCCACATCGAGGAATTCGACCTGCTTGCTGCGCAGGTCCTCGGCGCGGCGGACCGAGTCTTTGTAGTTGGAGTTGCCGCCGTCGACAATGACGTCACCCGGCGACAGCGAACCCTGCAGCCGCTGGATGGTGTCGTCCACCGGGGCGCCGGCCGGGATCATCAACCAGAACAGCCGGGGCGGTTTCAGCTGGCGGCCCATGTCCTCCAGGCTGTCGCTGGGCAGGGCGCCTTTTTGGGCCACGCCCGCGATGGCGTCGGCACTGCGGTCGTACACCACCACCTGGTGGCCGCCCTGCAGCAGGCGCTGGGTCATGCCAGCCCCCATCCGGCCCAGCCCGATCATGCCGAGCTGCATCCGGCTACTCGACGGGAACCGTCGCGCCGACGGCCTGGCCGATGCGCGCCAGTCCCTCGGCGACGTCGTGGACCTGGACCCGGAGCACCCGCCGGCCGTGGTTGCGCAGCGCCATGTAGTCGCCCAGGGCCTGGGCCTGCTTGAGCTGGCCGAAGCTGTAGGTCGCACCCGGGATCTGAAGGTCGTTCAGGTCATCGCCAACGATCTGCAGGAAGACCCCGGTGTTGGGTCCTCCCTTGTGCAGCTGCCCCGTGGAATGCAAGAACCGCGGACCGTAGCCCACCGTGGTGGCGACGCGGTGCTGGTCACGGATCGCAACCCGGCTTGCCGCTAGCGCCTGGTCGGTCTCGGCGGCGGGCGCCACATAGGCCATCAACGCCACATAGTCGTGCGGCTTCACCTGGGCGAGCAACGCCTGGACCGCCGCGTCCAGGGTCGACCCGGCCTGTCCGGCCCAGGAGATCCCCTCCCCCACCGTCGCCGGCCGGCGCTGGCTCAAGACCTGTTTGGTGATGTCCTTGGCTTCCTGCACGTTGGGCTGGTCGAAGGCGTTGATGCCCAGGATCGCGCCCGCCACCGCGGTGGCGTACTCCCACTGGAAGAACGCCGCCCCTAGGTCCAGGGGATCGCGCAGGGTCAGGGTGACGACCGGGTGGCCGGCCGCGGCCAGGGCCGCCAGCGCCGGCGCCGACGGGTCGGCCTCGCCCTCCAGCGCCACTCGCACGAAGAGACGGTCGTCGCTGTAGACCTCGGGCGGGCCGAGCGGCTCATCGGCCACCGGGATCAGGCCCTTGCCCTCCTTCCCGGTGCTCTCCGCCAGTAGCTGCTCGGCCCACAGCCCGAACCGGGGGGCTAGGGCCGGCGCGATGATGGTCACCTTGTCCCGTCCGGCGAGGGCTGCTTCGCCCAGCACGGCCCCCAGCCAGGCTCCCGGGTTCTCCGATGCGGGCACCGAGGGGGCACAGGCGTGGACCATCATCTGGGCACGATCCAGCACCGTGGCCACGTCGATCCCACCCAGCGCCGCCGGGACCAGGCCGAAGTAGGACAGGGCCGAGTAGCGGCCGCCGATGTCGGCGGGGTTCAGGAAAACCTGGCGAAAGGTCCGCTCCGCCACCGCCGCCAGCGGGGTCCCCGGGTCCGTGATGGCGATGAACTGACTCG
>DATGVT010000129.1:0-4222 GCA_035300005.1 Candidatus Acidiferrales bacterium | reverse complement strand
TTCAGCGCCTCCAGCGTCAGGCGGACGTCACCCGGGTTGTCCTCCACCAGGAGGATCTCGACCGGACGGACGTCGGGCTCGGCCACGGAGCTCACCTCGCCACCGGCAGCGTGAACTGGAACGTGGATCCGCGGCCGGGCCGGGAGTCAAACCAGATGCGCCCACCATGGCGCTCGACGATCTTCTTGCAGAGCGCGAGCCCGATCCCGGTTCCCGGGTACTCGGTTCGCGTGTGCAGGCGCTGGAAGAGCACGAAGATCCGCTCCGAGTATTGAGGCTCGATCCCGATCCCGTTGTCACTGACTGAGAAATGGACCAAGTCGCCTTCGGTGGCGGCGCTGATTGCCACCCGCGGAGCGCCACGCCTGAACTTGACGCCGTTGCTGACCAGGTTCTGGAACAGCTGGACCAGCTGCGACTCGTCACCGATGACGCGGGGCAGCGGCTGGCGCGAGACCCGGGCCTTGCTCTCCCGGATCTTCATCTGAAGGTTTTCGAGGGCCAGCTCGAGGGCTCGGTCGGTGTCGGTCGGGACCAGCGGCTTGCCCTTGCTGTTCACCCGCGCGTAGATGAGGAGATCGCTGATCAGGACCTGCATCCGCCGGGCGCCGTCGACCGCAAAGCCGATGAATTCGTCGGCGTCCGAATCCAGCTTCTCCCCGTAGCGCCGCTGGAGCAGCTCGACGTAGCTCCTGACCATCCGCAGCGGCTCCTGGAGGTCGTGCGAGGCCACGTAGGCGAACTGCTCCAGTTCCGCGTTGGAGCGGGCGAGCTCGCGGGCGGTCGCGGCCAGCTCCGCCTCGGCCTTCCTGCGCTCGGTCACGTCGGTCCCTATGGCCAGCGCGCCGTCCACCCTGTCGTCCCGGGCCCGGATCGGCACCCACTGCGTCTCCAGCATCCGGCCGTCCACCTCGACGGCGGCCATCGCCCGCTCCCCAGCCAGGGCTCGCTGGGCGGCGGCATCCAGTTCCGGCTGCACTCCCAGCGCCTGCCCGATCGACTGGCCGACCAGGCTGTCGGCAGAGTGAGGCAGGTTATCGAGCGCGCTGCCCTCGCAGCGGTCAACCTTCTGGTCGGCCCCGATCGAGAGCAGGAGCACAGGGGCGAGATCGATCAGGTTCGACAGCCGCTCCTCGCTCGCCTCCAGGTCTCGCCGCGCCGCCTCTCGCTGCAGGAGCAGAGTGCGGTTCTCCAGCTGCGCGCTCAGCTGGCGAAACACGATCAGAGCCGCCAGGGCGACGCCGTCCCAGAACAGGAAGGAGTCGAGGCTGCCGTGCTGCAGCCAGTAGACGGCGACGGCGCCGATGGCGACCAGCGCGGCCAGGTAAGGAAGGGCGGCACGGACGACCGACCAGCCCACCACCGCCGGGGCCACTCCCGCGGCCGGCCGGCTGAGGGCGGCCGCGCCGATGAGAAGGTAGCCGTAGACCCAGCCGGCATCCAGAAGGTTGACATGGCTGTACTGGGAGGCGGTCGTCAGGTAGGCGAAGCTCGAGTCGGCCAGCGCGTTGGCGCCGATGCCGGCCGCCAGGAGGAGGAGCGCCAGCCGCGAGTCGCCGCGCGCCCGGGAGAGGATCAGAACCACGATCGTCAGCAGCACTACGTCGCCGACGGGATAGGCCAGGCTGATGGCCTTGGCCAGGTCGGAGCCCGAAGAGGTCCGGTAGGTGGCGCCCAGCGTGGTGGTCCAGCTGATCGCCAGCAGCGCCGAGGCCACCACCAGGCCGTCGAGAAGCGTTCGCGGCCGCCAGGCGGTCCGGAACGGGGTGTCGGGCAGCATGAAGAGACCGGCGACGGCCAGCGGCAACGCCAGCAGGAAGCCGGCGTCGGCGGGCGACGGAAACGGATTGGATATGCCGAGCAGCGTCTCGTACACGGACCACAGGGTTTCGCCTACCGACCAGGCCAGGGCTGAGCCGCCGATCAGCGCCCAGGCCAGCCGGGCCGAGCCCCTGAGTCTCCAGGCCCGCCACCCGCAGGCGGCCGCCCCCAAAAGGGCGAAGAGGGCCTCGCCCCAGTCGTCGACCGCGGTGGTCACCTTGTCCCCGCCGAAACCCCCGAACAGCCAGGCGGTGAACGCGATGGCGGCCAGAGTGGCGAGCGCCAGGGCCAGGGCGGAAGCGGCACCGAAGGGCAGCCGCCTCGGCCAGGACCGGCCCGGCCGGACGTCCTCCTCTCTCTGCTCGACCGGTCGAAGCGCGACCGCGGGCTCGTTCGCGAGCATCGACTTGACGGCGAGTCTAGATCAGGTTGTGCCCGCTTGAGCCCCCTTTCCTTGACAAATTGTCAACCAGGCGGAGGCCTCAGGCCAGCCTCGACTCCAGGAGCGCCCTCTCCGCCGGGTTCGAGGTGAGCTCCAGCGCCCGGGCGTCCGCCGCCCGGGCGTCTGCTGGCCGGCCGAGGCCGCGCAGGAGCTCCGCCCGGGTGGCATGGAACAGGTGGTAGCCGGAGAGCTCCGACCCCAGGGCGTCCACCTCCTTCAGGGCGGCCGCCGGGCCGGCCACCTGGGCCAGGGCGATGGCACGGTTCAGCCGCACCACAGGTGTGTCCGAGTGAGCCAGGAGGAGGCCGTAGAGGGCCACGATCTGGCGCCAGTCGGTCTCCTCCCAGGAGGGCGACTCAGCGTGCACGGCGGCGATCGCCGCCTGCACCTGGTAGGGGCCCGGCCGCCGCATCCGGCCCGCCTTCACGACCAGCGCCGCGGCGGCTGCGATCGCGGGGTGATCCCACAGCGAGCGGTCCTGGTCGCGCAGCAGCACTAGCCTGCCGGAGGAATCGAAGCGCGCCGCCGCCCGCGCCAGGTGCAGCCGGATCAGCGCCAGCAAGCCGAGCGCCTCCGGCTCCTCCGGCAGCAAGCCCACCAGCAGCGAGGCCAGCCACTCGGCGTCCCGGGCCAGGTCCCGCCGCTCGGGTACCGACGCCGAAGAGAGGTAGCCCTCGTTGAACATCAGGTAGAGCACGCCCAGCACGCCGTCGAGGCGCTCTCCCAGCTCGGGGCCGGAGGGCACCCGGTAGGGGATGGCCGCCTCCACGATCTTCCGCTTGGCCCGCACGATCCGCTGGGCCATGGCTGCCTCCGAGAGGAGGAACGCGCGCGCGACCTCACCCGTGCTCAGGCCGATCACCGCTCGCAGCGTCAGCGCCAGCTGCGCCTCCCGCGAGAGCGAAGGGTGGCAGCAGGTGAAGATCAGGCGCAGCCGGTCGTCGGACTCTGGCCTCACCTCCGCCTCCAGCGACGAGCCCAGGAGCGCCAGCTTGTCGCGATAGCGGGCCGCCCGGCGCAGGCGGTCGACGCCGCGCCGGCGGGCGGCGGTGAGGAGCCAGGCCCCCGGGTTGGCGGGGATGCCGGAGACCGGCCACGCCACCAGCGCCGCCAGCACCGCCTCCTGGACCAGCTCCTCGGCCAGGTCGAAGTCGCCCAGCCGGCGGACCAGCGCCGCCACCAGCCGGCTCGCCTCTTCCCGGAAGACGGCCGCCAGCGCGGCCTTCGGCTCAGTGCTCGTGGACGACCGGGCGCACCTCGACGGCTCCCTGCGCAGGCCAGGTCTTGGCCAGCTCGAGCGCCGCGTCCAGGTCCGGGACGTCGACCAGGGCGAAGCCTCCGATGCGCTCTTTGGCTTCCACGAAGGGGCCGTCGGTCACCACCGGCTTGCCGTTCTGGAAGCGGACGGTGGTCGCGGTGCGGGCCGCCTGCAGCTCCTCGCCGCCGACGATCCGGCCCGCCTGCGAGTGCTCGCCCCACCACTCTCCGATCCGCCGGTAGTGCTCCTGGCGCTCCTTCTCGGGCATCCCCTCCCAGCGCTCGTCCGAGCCGATGAAAAGCAGCATGTACTTCATCGCGTCCTCCTAAGGTAGTCCTCGCTCATTACGTCGTACAGGCGGGCTCCAATTCGACCGCCGCGCTAACCTTCGAGCCGTGGGCGAGAGGCTGGAGGTCCTGAAGCCGGACGGGAGCCTGGTCAAGGGTCGCAAGCCGGCCCTCGACGAAGAGTTCACGCTCGAGGCGCTGAAGCTGATGCTGCTCTCCCGGGCCTTCGACGAGCGGGCGACGGCCATGCAGCGCCAGGGCCGCTGGGGCGTGTACTCCCCCAGCCTCGGCCAGGAGGCGGCCGTGGTCGGCTCCTGCCTCGCGCTCGACCCCAAGCGCGACTGGCTGGTGCCCCAGTATCGCGAGCTGGCGGCGTACATCCACCACGGAATGCCGCTCGACCGGCTGGCCGCC
>DATGVT010000128.1:0-8205 GCA_035300005.1 Candidatus Acidiferrales bacterium | reverse complement strand
CCTGGCGCTCGGAAAGGCCGAACTTCGCCTGCAGCTGAGCGGAAGCCTCCTCGCCGTCCTTGGCCTTGCGGATGGTCTCGATCACCGCGTCCAGGTGGTCGAGGCAGATCTTCAGGCCCTCGAGGATGTGCGCCCGCTCCTGGGCGCGGTCGCGGTCGAAGCGCGTGCGGCGGAGGATGACCTGGCGGCGGTGGTCGATGAACAGCTGCATCGCCTGCTTGAGGCCCAGCACCACCGGCCGGCCGTCGACGATGGCCAGCATGATCACACCGAAGGTCTGGCGCATCGCGGTGTGCTTGTAGAGGTTGTTGAGCACCGCCCAGGGTTGGGCCTCCCGCTTGAGCTCGATCATGATCCGCATCCCGTGTCGGTCAGACTCGTCGCGGAGGTCGGCGATGCCCTCCAGCTTCCGCTCCGCGACCAGCTCGGCGATCTTGGCCACCAGGTTGGCCTTGTTGACCGCGTAGGGGAGCTCGTCGACGATGATCCGCTCCCGGCCGCTGGCGGCCAGCTCGGTGGTATGGCGGGCCTGGACCACGATGCGGCCGTGGCCGGTCGCGTAGGCGGCCTTGATGCCGGAGGTGCCCATGATGATGCCGCCGGTCGGGAAGTCCGGCCCGGGGATGAAGCCAAGCAGGTCCTCCGCGGTCGCGTCCGGGTTGTCGACCAGGTAGGCGATGGCGGCGCAGACCTCGCGCAGGTTGTGGGGCGGGATGTTGGTGGTCATGCCGACGGCGATGCCGGTGGCGCCGTTCACGATCAGGTTCGGCAGCCGCGCCGGAAGCACCACCGGCTGCTCGGCGGTGCCGTCGTAGTTGGGCTCCATGTCGACAGTGTCCCTATCGATGTCGGCCACCATCTCGGCCGCGATTGGCGACATCCGCGCCTCGGTGTAGCGCATGGCGGCCGGCGGGTCGCCGTCGACGCTTCCGAAGTTGCCCTGCCCGTCGATCAGTGGATAGCGGAGCGAGAAGGCCTGCGCCATTCGCACCAGCGCGTCATAGATAGCGCTGTCACCGTGCGGGTGGTAGAGCTTCATGACGTCGCCGACGTACGCGGCGCACTTCTTGTGCCGGGCGGCCGAGGTGCCGCCAGCCCCCAGCATGGCGTAGAGAATCCGGCGCTGCACCGGCTTCAGCCCGTCACGCACCTCGGGCAGGGCCCGGCTGATGATGACGGACATCGCGTACTCCATGTAGGAGACCTGCATCTCCTCCTGGAGGCTCTTGGGCAGTACGGTCCCGATCGGATTCTCGGACATCAGCCCTCGTACTTCCGGAGGACCACGACCGCGTTCTGACCGCCGAACCCGAACCCGTTGGAGATGGCCGTGCGCACCTCCAGCCGACGGGCCTGGTTGGGGACGTAGTCGAGGTCGCACTCAGGATCCGGGGTCTCGTAGTTGATGGTCGGATGGACCAGGCCGTGGTTGATGCAGAGGAGCGTGGCGATCGCCTCCACGGCGCCGGCGGCGCCCAGCAGGTGGCCGATCATCGACTTGGTGCTGGAGATGGCGACCTTGAGCGCGTGCTCGCCCAGCGCCAGCTTCAGGGCCTTGGTCTCGCCGGCGTCGTTGAGGCCGGTCGAGGTGCCGTGCGCGTTGATGTAGTCGACGTCCTCCGGGCGCACGCCCGCGTCCGCCAGCGCGTTGCTGATGCACCTGGCCGGGGCCTCGCCGGTCTCGTCGGGCGCCACCTGGTGGTAGGCGTCGTCGGTGACCGCGAAGCCGAGCACCTCGCCGTAGATCCGAGCGCCGCGGGCCTCGGCGTGCTCCTGCGCCTCCAGGACCAGGGTGCCCGCCCCCTCGCCGGGCACGAAGCCGTCGCGGTTCTTGTCGAAGGGCCGGCTGGCGTGCTCGGGGTCCTCGTTGCGCGTGCTCAGGGCCCGGATGGCGTTGAAGGAGGCTATCCCCAGCGGGCACAGCCCGGCCTCGGTCCCCCCCGCCAGCATCACGTCCGCGTCGCCGCGCTCGATGATCCGGCTGGCGGTGCCAATGCTGTGCGTGGAGGCGGCGCAGGCGGTGGTGACGGTCGAGTTGGGGCCCTTGAGGCCCAGGCTCATGGCGACCTGGCCGGCCGCCATGTTGGGGATGATGATGGTCGCGAAGAGCGGGTTGAGCCGGCCGCCGGCGGCGTAGCCGGCGGCACCCTCCGTCATCTCGATGAAGCCGCCGATCCCGGTGCCCATCTCCACCCCGACCCGATAGGGGTCCAGCTTGCCCAGGTCGAGGCCGGAGTCCTGCACCGCCAGCTGGGAGGCGGCCAGCGCGAACTGCGCGAAGCGGCCGCTGCGCTGCGCCACCTTGCGGTCCATGTACTGGAGCGGATCGAAGGGCCTGACCTCGCAGGCGAACTTGGTCGCCAGGCGCTCGGTCGGGTAGGACTCGACCGTGCGGGCTGTGCTCCGGCCCTCGAGCAGCCCATGCCAGTAGTCGTCCAGGGTCATGCCCAGCGGGTTGACGGTCCCCATCCCGGTCACCACCACGCGCCGCTTGCCGTTGGCCCTCACTCGCCCACCGCGTCTCGAATCTTAGCCACGACCTCGGTCTCCACCACCTCCCGGGCCACCCGGATGGCGTTCTTGACCGCGCGAGCGTCGGAGCGGCCGTGGGCGACCACCACCACCCCGTTGATGCCGAGCAGTGGCGCGCCTCCGTATTCCCGCCAGTCGAGCCGGCTCCGGATCCGGCGCACGCCGTCTCGGATCAGCAGCCCGCCCAGCTTGCCCTTCAGGTCGCGCGGCACCTCCTCGCGCAGGCGCCGCATCAGGAAGTCCGCGGTGGCCTCGGCCATCTTGATGGCGACGTTGCCGACGAAGCCGTCGGCCACCACCACGTCCGCCTTGCCAGCGAAGACGTCCTTCGGCTCCAGGTTGCCGATGAAGCGCAGCTTGGAGGTCGCCAGCCGCGCATACGCCTCCCGCACCAGCTCGTCGCCCTTGCCCGGCTCCTCGCCGTTGCAGAGGAGCCCGACCGCCGGCTCGGCACGCCCCAGCATCTGGCGCGCGTAGACGGCACCCATCTGGGCGAACTGGACCAGGAACTCGGGGCGCGAGTCGACGTTGGCGCCTACGTCGAGGAAGTAGGCTACCCCGTCGGCGGTGGGCACGATCGAGCCCAGGGCCGGTCGTTCGATCCCCTTGATGCGCCCCTGGATGAAGAGCGCCGCCGCCATGATGGCGCCCGAGTTCCCGGCCGAGGCCCAGGCATCGGCCTCCAGGTCCCGGCAGAGGCGCGCGCAGACGGCCAGCGAGGAGTCGGGCTTGGCGCGCACCGCCTGCGCCGGGTGCTCGTCCATCGAGATCACCTGCGTGGCGGGCACGAAGCGCAGCTGGGAGTGGTCCTCGAGCAGCGGCAGCACCGCCTGCGGCTGGCCGACCAGGAGCACCTCGACGTCCAGCTCTCGGGCCGCCTGCAGCGCGCCCAGCACCACCTCGCGCGGAGCCAGGTCGCCTCCCATCGCGTCCACCGCGATCCGCATCGGAAAGCGCTAGTTGCCCGTGCCGGTTGGATGGGCCGCAGGCCGAAGGCGCGTCGGCCCGGCGTTCCAGGCGGCCGGAGCCAAGGAAAGGGTGGCGCTAGGAGCGGGTGCCCGCAGACGCGAAGCGGCTGTGGGCGGTACGCAGCCGAAGCTGCGTGACGACGCGGCGCCGGGCCCCTTGACGCAGGCTTCGGCGCCGGAGGCGCCCAGCCGTCTGGGACGTCGGATGCTGCTCATCTGGCTGGCACAGGCAACTAAATGTCGAGGTTGCGCACGCTCTTGGCGTGCGCCTGGATGAACTTCTTGCGCGGCTCCACGTCCGGCCCCATCAGCTTCACGAAGGTGTCGTTGACCGCCGCGGCGTCGTCGATCTGCACCCGGAGCAGGACCCGCACCTCGGGATTCATGGTGGTGTCCCAGAGCTGCTCCGGGTTCATCTCACCCAAGCCTTTGAAGCGGCTGACGCTGGCACCGTTGCCCATCTTCTTCAGTTCCCGGTCCCGCTCCAGGTCGGAGTAGACCCAGCTTTCTTTCTTGCCCTTGGAGACCTTGTAGAGAGGGGGTTGCGCCATGTAGATGTGGCCCTTGTCGATCAGCTCGGGAAAGTAGCGGAAGAAGAAGGTCAGCAGCAGCGTTCGGATGTGGCTGCCGTCGACGTCGGCGTCGGTCATGGTGATGATCCGGTGGTAGCGCAGCTTCTCGTACTCGAAGCGCTCCCCGATGCCGGTGCCCAACGCCGTGATCAGGTTCCGGATCTCCTCGAAGGTGAGGACCTTGTCCAGACGAGCCTTCTCGACGTTCAGGATCTTGCCCCGCAGGGGCAGGATGGCCTGGGTTCGCCGGTCCCGGCCTTCCTTGGCGGTGCCGCCGGCAGAGTTGCCCTCGACGATGAACAGCTCGCAGCGGGCCGGATCCCGCTCCGAGCAGTCGGCCAGCTTGCCGGGCAGCATGCTGGACTCGAGCAGGCTCTTGCGCTGAACCAGGTCGCGGGCCTTGCGCGCGGCTTCGCGGGCGCGGGCGGCGGTCAGCGACTTCTCGACGATGCGGCGGGCGTCAGATGGGTTTTCGTCCATGTACTGGCCGAGGCCGTCCATCAGCACCGCCGAGACCTGGCCCTGGACCTCGGCGTTGCCCAGCTTGGTTTTGGTCTGGCCCTCGAACTGCGGCTCCAGCAGCTTGACCGAGATGACCGCGGTCAGCCCCTCGCGCACGTCCTCGCCGGTCAGGTTGGGGTCGGACTCCTTCAGAACGCCGGCCTTGCGCGCGTGCCGGTTGAGCGCGTTGGTCAGCGCCGTCCGGAACCCGGTCAGGTGGCTGCCCCCCTCGGCGGTGTGGATGTTGTTGGCGAAGGCGAGCACGCTCTCGACGAAGGTCTGGTTGTACTGGAGCGCGATCTCGATCTGGGTGCTCTCCACCTCCCGATCGACGTAGAAGGGAACCGCGTTGACCGGGCCCTTGCCCCGGTTCAGGTGCTTGACGAAGGAGACGATGCCGCCTTCGAAGTAGAACCTGTAGTCGTAGCCGGCCGACTCCTCGCGGAGGACGATCTCGAGGCTCTTGTTCAGGAAGGCCATCTCCCGCAGCCGGTGGAGGATCAGCTCGCGGTCGAGGCTGGTGTCGGGGAAGACCTCGGTGTCCGGCCAGAAGCGGACTATGGTGCCGGTCCGGGCGGTCTTGCCAGCGACCTTGACCGGGGCCTTGGGCACCCCCCGCGCGTACTCCTGGAAGTAGACCTTGCCGGCCCGGTGCACGTACGCCTGGAGCCGCTCGCTGAGGGCGTTGACGACCGAGAGCCCGACGCCGTGCAGGCCGCCTGACACCTTGTAGCCGCCGCCCCCGAACTTGCCGCCGGCGTGGAGGACGGTGAGCACGACCTCGAGGGCCGAGCGGCCTTCCGTCTTGTGGCGCTCGACCGGGATGCCGCGGCCGTCGTCCTCGACCGAGCAGCTGCCGTCGGCGTGGAGGGTGACCAGGATGCGGCTGCAGTAGCCGGCCATGGCCTCGTCGACCGAGTTGTCGACCAGTTCCCAGACCAGGTGGTGGAGGCCGCGCGTGTCGGTGGAGCCGATGTACATGCCGGGACGCCGCCGGACCGGCTCCAGGCCCTCCAGGACCTGGATCTGCTCGGCGGTGTAGGCGACGTCGGCGCCCAGCGGCTGGGGGTTGGCGAAGCGGCCCCGGGGGGCGCGCCGGGGCACGCTCACCGGGTCCTCAGCCCTCCCAGCAAGGGTGACTTACTGCGGGACAACTGGGATGGTCTCCAGAGGGTTCTATTCTACCCGATTTCGAGATCGGAACCCTCGTTTACAGGCCCCCTTAAGGGGGCCTGTCGGCCAAGCTCAGGCGGGCGGCTTCCAGCGCAGCACGGGATCCTCGGAGGCTCCGCTCAGGTAGGCGGCGGCCGCGCGCGCGGTGCCCACCTCGTCCAGCCGACCCACCGGCAGGCTGCGTGGCTCCTGGTGCAGGCTCTCGGGGTCCCGGCGGGCCAGCTCGGCGATCTCGGCCAGGGCGCCGGCGAAGGCGTCCAGGGTGGCCTTGCTCTCGGTCTCGGTGGGTTCCACCATGACCGCCTCCGGCACCACCAGCGGGAAGTAGACGGTGGGGGCGTAGAACCCGCGCTCGAGGAGCCCCTTGGCGACGTCGATCGCCCTGGCTCCGCTGGCGGCCAGGTTGCGGGCGGAGGCCACGAACTCGTGCATGCAGGGGCCGGGGTGGGGCAGCTCCAGGATGCCCTGGACCCGCTGCCGGAGGTAGTTGGCGGCCAGGACGGCGTCCTCGGAAGCCTGGGTGAGGCCGTCGCCCCCCATCGCCAGGATGTAGGTGTAGGCGCGCACCAGCATGCCGAAGTTGCCGTAGAAGCTGCGCACGCGCCCGATCGACTGGGGCCGATCGTGGTCGAGCTCGAAATGGCCGTTGCGGCGCTCGACCGTCGGTCGCGGCAGGTAGGGGACCAGGTCCTCCTTGACCCCCACCGGCCCGGCCCCCGGGCCGCCCCCGCCGTGCGGCGTGGTGAAGGTCTTGTGCAGGTTCAGGTGCACCGCGTCGAAGCCCATGTCTCCGGGGCGGCAGATCCCCATCAGCGCGTTCAGGTTGGCGCCGTCGTAGTAGAGCTTGGCGCCGACCGCGTGCACCATCTCGGCCGCCTCCAGAATGCGGTTCTCGAAGAGACCGAGCGTGTTCGGGTTAGTCAGCATCAGCGCCGCCACCTGGGGGTTCAGCTTGGCCTCCAGGTCGGAGAGGCTGATGCGCCCGTCGGGGCCGCTGCGGACCTCGACCACCTGGAACCCACAGAGGGCGGCGCTGGCCGGGTTGGTGCCATGCGCGCTGTCCGGGACCAGCACCTGGGTACGGTTGTCCCCCCGCTCCTGGTGGAAGGCTTTGATCATCCGGAGCGCCGTCCACTCGCCGTGGGCGCCAGCCGCCGGCTGCAGGGTGACGCGCTCCACGCCCACGATCCGCGCCAGCGCCTGCTCCAGCTCCCACATCAGCTCGAGCGCGCCCTGCGCGGACTCCTCGTCCTGGAGGGGATGGAGGCCGGCGAACCCCGGCAGCGCCGCCGCCACCTCGTTGGCGACCGGGTTGTACTTCATGGTGCAGCTGCCCAGCGGGTAGAACTGCTCGCTGATCGAGTAGTTGAGCGAGGCCAGGCGGCTGTAGTGACGCATGATCTCGGGCTCGGTCAGCCGCGGCAGGTGGGGAGGCTTTTGACGCATTGCGTCATTAGGAAGCGCTTGCTGCGCGGGGGGAGTCCCGACACCGGCCTCGGGCAGCCTGGGCGGGGGCGCCTGAGGCCGGCTCTTCTCGAAGCTGAGGGGCTCCGTCATGCCGCCGCCGCCACCAGTTCGTCCAGCGCCTCAGGGTCGTTGACCTCGGTGCAGCAGAAGGTGAGCACACCCTTGAGCTCGGGAAGCCAGCGCTCCACCGCCAGCCCGCCCAGGATGCCGCGCTGGGCGAGGCGGGCGAGCAGCGCCCGCGGATCCTTGACGCGGAGCGGGAACTCGTTCAGGAAGCTGCGCTCGGGCTGGACGCGCTCGATGCCCGGCAGGGCGGCCAGGCGCTCGGCCAGGGCATGCGCGCGCTGGAAGCTCACCTCTGCGATCTGCCGCAGCCCCTCCGGGCCCATGTAGGTCAGGTAGACGCTGGCCGCCAGCGCGCAGAGCGAGTGGTTGGTGCAGATGTTGGAGGTCGCCTTCTCGCGCCGGATGTGCTGCTCCCGGGCGGTCAGGGTGAGCACGAATCCCCGCCGGCCCTGGGCGTCCTGCGACCGTCCGATGAGGCGTCCGGGCAGCCGCCTTACCAGCTCCCGCCGGCAGGCGATGAACCCCACGTGGGGGCCGCCGAAGCTGGGCGCCAGCCCCAGCTGCTGGCCTTCACCGACCGCGATGTCGGCGTCGTACTCGCCGGGCGGCTTCAGCAGGGCCAGGCTGATGGGGTCGACGCAGGCGATGGCCAGGGCGCCCTCCGCGTGCGCGGCGGCCACCGGCTGGTCCGGATCCTGGAGGAGGCCCAGGAAGTCGGGCTGCTGGAAGACCACCGCCGCCGTCCGGGCGCTGGGCCGGCCGCCGGTCACGATCTCGAAACCGCGGCCGGCGGCATAGCAGCGAAGAACGTCCTGGTACTCGGGATGCAGGTAGCCGGAGACCAGAACCTGGTCGCGGCCGGTGTGGACGGCGGCCATCATCGCCGCCTCGGCCACGGCGGTGGCTCCGTCGTACAGGGACGCGTT
>DATGVT010000127.1:0-4757 GCA_035300005.1 Candidatus Acidiferrales bacterium | reverse complement strand
GGCCGAGCAGCCGGATCGCGGCCACCCCGGCTCCGCCGGCGACGGCCACGCCGAGCGCTGTCCGCCGGGTGATCCCCCGGCGGGCGGCCGTCTTGCCTTCGACCCGGGTTGCGATCCCCACGATCGGATTCAACGACGGGGCGCGGCCAGGCGTAATCAGCCGGATGTCAAGGATTCGTAAGCGTGTCCGTGCTTTCCTAGCTAGGCCGGGGCCTTGACCCAGGCCTCGAGGATGGAGGCCGCCTCCGGCAGCGAGGTGACGACAGCGTGGGCGTCGCTGGCGGCCGGGCGCGGCTCCTGGATGGCGACCCGGATCGCGCGCATGCCGAAGGCGACCGCCGGCCGGATGTCCTTGCGCTCGTTGTCGCCGACCATGACGCAGCGGTCGGGCGCAGCGTTCGCCGCCTTCAGCGCGGCTTCGAAGATGGCCGGGTGAGGCTTGCGAAATCCGGTGTCCACCGAGGAGACCAGCCCGTCCAGGTACCTCGCCACCCCCAGCTCCTCGAGCAGCCGCAGGTAGTTGTCGTGGTCGCGGTAGAAGCCGTTGCTTACCACCACGCAGCGGAGGTGAAGATCCTTGAATTTCGCCAGCGCCTCAAGGGTTCCCGGGAACAGCTCGAGGCGCCCGCGGGCCGGCAGGCAGAGGGCCTTGCGAACGGCGGCCGCGCCCGGAGCCCGGATCAGCGGGGCCGTCCGTTCGAAGCTCTCCCGGATGGACCCGTCGGTGTCCTGCATGATCGCTTCCTCGACCGCTCCGGCCTGCTCGTTCAGGTCCTGGACGATGAGGAGGGCCAGCTCGACCGTCAGCTCGGGAACCAGGTCGGCGAGCCGTGCGGCCCGCAGCTGATCGACCATCGGATCGGGGGGCAGGCGATCGCTCCAGAGAGTGCCGCCAACGTCCAGCAGGACCGCCTCCAGCTCGCCCACGCGCCGGAATTATCGGCGCAGACTTGGCTCGGTGGCCCCGGTTATCGCCCTGCCTGCCGAGGCGCTGGTGCTGCTGGTGGGGCCGGCGGGCGCCGGCAAGTCCACCTTCGCCGGCCGCTGGTTCCGGACCACGGAGGTCGTGTCCTCGGATGCCTGCCGAGCGCTGGTGGCCGACTCCGGGACCGACTTCCGCGCCACCGACGGCGCCTTCCGGGTGCTGCAGGCGATCGTGACCGAGCGGCTGCGGCTGGGGCGTCTGGCGGTGGTCGACGCCACCAACGTGCAGGCGCTCTCGCGGCGGCCCTTGGTCGGGCTGGCGGGCCGCTTCGGGCGGCCGGCGGTCGCCATCGTGTTCGCCCTTTCGGTCGAAGACTGCCTGGACCGGAACCGGCGGCGCCAGGCCGGCCGGGTCCCGGCGCGGGCGGTGCACCGCCAGCACCAGGACCTCCGGCTCTCACCGGTCGAGGCCGACGGCTTCGACCAGGTTCACGTGCTCGCCTCGCCGGCCGAGGTCGACGCCGCGGTGGTCAGCCTTTCAGGGCCCCGGCCAGCAGGCCGCGGATGAAGTAGCGGCCGAGCAGGACGTAGATGAGCAGCGGGGGCAGGGCCGCCAGCAGCGCGCCCGCCATCTGCACCTCGTAGTGGGCGAGCAGCGAGCCGGCCAGCCCGTTCAGCGCCACCGTTATCGGCCAGGAGTCCGGCAGAGTGGTGGTGACCGCGAAGAGGAACTCGTTCCAGATGCTGGTGAACTGCCAGATCAGGACCACCACGAAGCCGGGCATGGAGATCGGGAACAGGACGTGCCGGTAGACGCCCAGCACGGTGGCGCCGTCGATGCGCGCGGCCTCGATGACCTCGGTGGGGATGGCCGCGTAGTAGTTCCGGAAGATCAGAGTCGTGATCGGGATCCCGTACACGACGTGGGTGAGGATCAGGCCGGGGATGCCACCGTAGAGGCCGGTGTTCTCCAGCACCAGCACCAGCGGGAGCAGGATCGACTGGTAGGGGATGAACATCCCGAAGAGGAGCAGCGTGAAGACTATGTCGGCGCCGCGGAACCGCCACTTGGAGAGCACGTAGCCGTTCAGCGAGCCCAGCAGCGCCGAGAGCAGCGTCGCCGGGACGACCAGCAGGACGCTGTTCAAGAAGCTTGGCGCGAGCTTGTCGAACGCCGCCCCGTAGGCCTCCAGCGTCGGAATCGTGGGCAGCTGCCAGGGCGTGCTGTGGGAGACGTCGATGAACGACTTCAGCGAGGTGACGACCATCACATAGATGGGCATCAGGTAGAAGGCGGCCACCACGGCCAGCAGCACGTAGCCAACCAAGCGCACGGGCCGCAGCCGGAGAGGCCGGCGGGCTGCGCTGAGGACGCTCAACGCTCGACCTCCTGGCGCAGGCTCCAGATCAGGTAGGGGACGATCAGCAGCCCGACCATCAGCAGCAGCACCATCGCGATGGCGGCGCCGCGCCCGTACAGGTTCTGCCGGAAGACCGCGACCCACATGTACAGGCTCGGCATGTCCGTGGCATAACCGGGGCCGCCGAAGGTCATCACGACGACCAGGTCGTAGATCTTGAGCGAGATGTGGCCCAGGATGATCACGGCCGAAAGCGTGATCGGCCGCATCAGGGGCAGGATCACGCTCCAGAACGCCCGCAGCTCACTGGCGCCGTCCACGCGGGCCGCCTCCCGCAGCTCCTCCGGGATGGCGCGCAAGCCGGCCAGGAACATGGCCATGCAGAACCCGGACATCTGCCAGGTGGCCGCGATCACGAGGCCGTAGAGAGCGGTGTGGGTGTCGCTCAGCCAGGGCGACTTCAGGAAGCCGAGGTGCGCCTGGTCGAAGAGCAGGTTGATGCCGGTGTTGGGGTTCAGGACCCAGCGCCAGATCGTGCCCGTGACCACGAAGGCCACCGCCAGCGGGAACAGGAAGACGTTCTGGAAGAGGAAGCTGCCGCGCAGCTTCTGGTCCAGCAGCATGGCCGCCCCGAAGCCGAGCAGGATCGAGCAGGCGAGGAAGAGGATCGTGAACTGGAACGTGTTGGCGATGTCGGCCTGGAAGCGCGGCAGGCCGAAGAGGTCCAGGTACTGCCGGAGCCCGACCGAGGTGTAGTCGGGGACGATCCCGTACCAGCGGGTGGTGGAGACGAAGGCCGTGTAGCCGATGAAGCCGTAGACGAAGACCGCGATCAGGCCCACCGAGGGCGCGATCAGCAGAAAGGGAGTGAGCCGGTCCCATGAAAAACGGCGAAGGGAGCGGCCCCCGCGGAGCCGCTCCCTTGCTGCGGTGCCCGGCGAGGCGACCGCCAAGTGGTCTCTTACTTCAGGAACTGGTCGGCGAGCTTCGCGATGTTGGCGAGGGTGCCGGCAACGTTCTTCTTCTGCACGAACTGTCCCATCTCGTCGTTCAGCCCGCTCGCAAAGGCCTCAGGCGCCGCCGACCCGTGCGCGATGCTCGGGGTCAGCTGGGCAGTCTTGAACTCATCGATGAACTTCTGCGCGATGGAGTCGAAGATGCTCTTGGGCACGTCTGTGCGGGCCGGGATGGACCCCTTCTTGGGGTTGAAGGCGGCCTGGCCGTCCTTGGAGCCGGCGACCTTGATCCAGTTCTTGGCGTTATCCAGATCCGGAGCGCCCTTGGGCAGGCCGAAGGTGTCGCAGACGATCATGTAGGTCCCGGTGGTCCCGGGGGACGGGATCCCGGTGAAGTCGCTGTCGGGCTTCCAGTTGTTGGCAGTGAAGTAGCCCTTGGCCCAGTCGCCCATGATGGTCGCCACCGAGGTCCCCGCCTGCAGGCGCCCGCAGGCCTGGTCCCAGTCGATGGTCGGGTGGTCGGCGTTGACGAAGTTGAGCATCTGCACGATGTAGGTCAGCGCCGACTTGACGTTGGCGTGGTTCCAGGAGCTCTTGCCGTTGAAGAGGCCTCGGTAGAAGTCGGCCCCGCCGGTGGCGACGATGTTGTTCTCGAGCAGCATGGTGACCTGCCAGTTGCCGCCCTTGGAGCCCAGCGCCAGCGGCGCCTGCATGCCGGCGGCCTTGGCCTTGCCCAGCCCGGAGAGGAAGTTGTCCAGCGTGTTGCCGGTGCCGGGGGTGACCAGGGAGGCCGCCTTGCTGCTCAGCCAGAGCGCGTTGCCGCGGTGCACGTTGACGGGCACCGACCAGACGTCGCTGCCCGAGCTGACGATCGTCTTCAGGTCCTTGGGGATGACGCTGTCCCAGCCCTCGGAGTTCCAGATGCTGGTGATGGGGTCCATCTTCCCAGCCTTGACCCAGGTGCTGATCAGCTCCTGGCCGGCGTGGACCTGGAAGCTGTCGGGCGGCTTGCCGCCCTGCATGCGGGTGGCGAGCACGGCCTTGGCGTTGCTGCCGGCGCCGCCCGCCACGGCGGCGTTCACGATCTGGACGTTGGGGTACCTCTGCTTGTAGATCTTGAACATCTCGGCCAGGCCGTCGGCCTCGCCACCGGCGGTCCACCAGCTGAAGATCTCCAGCTTGCCGCCGCCCGTGGTGCCGCCGCCCGTACCGCAGGCGGCCAGGAACTCGGCGAAGGCCCCTCCCAGGACAAGGGCGCCGGCGGCCGTGCCGGCTCTCTTGACGAACTCTCGACGAGACCACGCTCGCTGCATATTTCCTAACCCCCGCGCTTGAAGCCTCGGCTCAGTGAACGGTCAGCAGTCTAGCCCACTTCCCGGCGCTGCATCAGCGCCACGGCGGCGGCAAACCCGACCAGCACGATGGCCAGCGTCGCCCAGAGCCCGCTCCAGAAGATCCCCGTGATCAGCGGGGTGCCGTAGAGGTGGAACACCGACAGGTCGGCCACCCAGTCGGG
>DATGVT010000126.1:0-1758 GCA_035300005.1 Candidatus Acidiferrales bacterium | reverse complement strand
TCTTTGACGCGCTGCGCGAGCGGGGCGGCTTCGGGCTGCTGGAGGCGATCGAGGTGCTGCAGCGGGGCTGGACGGTGCGCGGCCGCTCGCTGCGCCCGGCCCACCGGATGGTCGCCCACACGGGCTTTCTCTGCTTCGCGCGGCGGCTGGCCACCGACGCGGTCTTCGAGACCGAGTCCGAGGGCTTCTGAAAGGGGAGCTGGTGTCCCGAGTCGGGGGACTAGCATGAAGCCATGAGCGCAGCCCCAAAACCGGTGCACGTCGCCGTGACCGGGGCCGCCGGCCAGGTCGGGTACGCGCTGGTCTTCCGCGTGGCCTCGGGCCAGTTGCTGGGCCTTGAGCAGCCGATCGTGCTCCATCTGCTCGAGATCGAGCCCGCGCTGAAGGCCCTCCACGGCGTGGCCATGGAGCTGGAGGACTGCGCCTTCCCGCTCGTCCACGGCATGGTCCTGACCGCCAGCGCGGAGGAGGCCTTCGACGGCGTCTCCTGGGCCCTGCTGGTGGGAGCCGCGCCGCGCAAGCAGGGGATGGAGCGCAAGGACCTGCTCTCCGCCAACGGGGGCATCTTCGGCCCCCAGGGCCAGGCGCTGGCGGCGCGGGCCGCCGCCGACGTCCGCGTCCTGGTGGTGGGCAACCCCTGCAACACCAACTGCCTGATCGCCCGCACCAACGCACCCGAGATCCCGGCCGAGCGCTGGTTCGCGATGACGCGGCTGGACGAGAACCGGGCCCGCTCGCTGCTGGCCGGCAGGGCCGGGGTCCTGGTCGCCGAGGTCAGCAACCTGGCCATCTGGGGCAACCATTCCAACACCCAGTACCCGGACGCCCGCCATGCGCGCATCGGCGGCCGCGGCGCCTACGAGGTGATCCAGGACCACGCCTGGCTGCGGGGCGACTTCATCACCGCCGTCCAGAAGCGGGGCGCCGCCATCATCGAGGCGCGCGGGCTGAGCTCAGCCGGCTCGGCAGCCGCCGCCGCGATCGACTCCGTGAACAGCATCTGGCGGGGCACCCCGTCGGGCGACTGGACGTCGCTGGCGGTGGTCAGCCGGGGCGAGTACGGGACCCCGGAGGGCCTGCAGTTCGGCTTCCCGGTCGCCACCGACGGGAGGGGCTGGCAGGTGGTCACCGGTCTCGAGCACGACGAGGAGGCGCGGCAGCGGCTCCAGGTCACGACCGACGAGCTGCTCTCCGAGCGGGAGCTGGTGCGGGACCTGGTCCGGAGCTAGGCAGGGCCCCTTGGCAGTCCAGCTCGACCGGCACATCTTTCCCTTCACGGCGATCGTCGGCCAGGAGGCAATGAAGCTGGCCCTGGTCCTGAATGCGATCAACCCCTCCGTGGGCGGGGTGCTGATCCGGGGCGAGAAGGGGACCGGCAAGTCGACCGCGGTGCGCGCCCTGGCCCGGCTGCTGCCCGAGCAGCGGGCGGTCGGCGGCTGCCACTTCGGCTGTGATCCCGACGAGGCCGGCGCGCTCTGCATCGAGTGCCGCGACCGGCTTCGGGGCGGGCCTCTGCCGGTGGCGGCGCGCCGGATGCGGGTGGTGGAGCTGCCGATCAACGCCAGCGAGGACCGGGTGGTGGGGACCATCGACCTGGAGGCGGCGCTGAAGGAGGGCTCCCGGCGCTTCGAGCCGGGGGTGCTGGCGGAGGCGAACCGGAACATCCTCTACGTGGACGAGGTCAACCTGCTGGACGACCACATCGTGGACGTGCTGCTGGACGCGGCGGCGATGGGGGTGAACGTGGTGGAGCGGGAG
>DATGVT010000125.1:0-12087 GCA_035300005.1 Candidatus Acidiferrales bacterium | reverse complement strand
GTCCACACCACCGTCCCGGCGTCCAGCCGGCGGCCGTCCGCCAGCCGGATGCGCCCGCGGGAGAGGTCCTTCACCTGCGCCTGGAACCAGATCTCGACCCCCTTGCGGCGGAGCACGCCGGCGGCCGCCGCGGCCAGCCGCGGCTCGAAGGCGGCCAGCAGCCGGTCCGCGCCCTCCAGCAGCAGGATCCGGACCTCCGCCAGGTCGAGGTCCCTGAAGTCCTTGCGGAGAACCAGCCCGACCAGCTCGGAGAACGCCCCCGCCAGCTCCACCCCGGTCGGCCCCCCGCCGACCACGACGAAGGTGAGCAGGGCCCGGCGGCGCGCGGCATCGGTGACCCAGCGCGAGGCTTCGAAGGCGCGCAGGATCCGGTTCCGGATGGCCAGCCCCTCGTCCAGCCCTTTCAGCCCCAGGGCGCGGCGCTCGAGGCCGGCGATGCCGAAATAGTTGTTCTCGCTGCCGGCCGCCAGCAGCAGGTAGTCGTAGGCGACCGCGCCCTCGCCGGTGGCGACGGTGCGGGCCAAAAGGTCGACCCCGGTGACCTCGGCCAGCCTGAACTCCGCGTTGCCCAGCGGGCGGAGCAGGGAGCGCACCGAGTGGGCGATCTCGCCCGGGTCGAGCAGGGCGGTGGCGACCTGGTAGAGCAGCGGGGTGAAGAGATGAAAGTTGTTGCGGTCGAGCAGGAGCACGTCGACCGGCGCCCGCTTGAGGGCCCGGGCGGCCGTGAGGCCCGCGAAGCCGGCGCCGATGATCACGACCCGCGGCCGGCCCACGCCGGCGATGTTACGGGCCCTCGCCGTCGCGAGATCTCCGCGGCTCGTTCACAGCCGGCTCAAAAGTCGCCGCCAGGATGGGCGCCATCCGAATGACTTTTCTGTAAGGAGAGAAATGTGATGCGACGCTCTGGTTTCGGGTTCGGCCTGTTCTGGTTGCTGCTGACGATCCTGATCGCCGGCGGGGCCGCCGCGATCGGCTACCAGGCGGGTGCCTCGGGCACCTCGGTGCCGATCTGGGTGGGTCTGGGCTTCGGTTTCTTCGGCTGGCTGCCGTTTCTGTTCCTGATCCTGCTGCTGGTGGGCTTCCTGGCCCGGCCGCGCTGGCACGGCGGGCACGGCATGCACGGGCGCGAGCGGTTCGAGGGCCGGCTCCGGGACTGGCACCGCCGGGAGCACGGGGAGGCGCCCCCGGAGGACAAGGTCAGCGTCTAGCCGGGCACTACGATGGCGCCGGTGGCGACCATCCTGGTCGTGGACGACGAGCCGCAGATCGTGCGGCTCGTCCGCGACTACCTGGAGAGGGCCGGGTTCACGGTGCTGGCCGCGGCCGACGGCCCCGCCGCCCTGCGCGCGGCGCGCACCCGGCGGCCGGACCTGGTCGTCCTCGACCTCGGACTGCCCGGCCGGGACGGGCTCGACGTCGCCCGCGAGCTGCGCCGGGAGGGGGCGGTGCCCATCATCATGCTGACCGCCCGGGCCGAGGAGTCGGACAAGCTGGTGGGGCTGGAGCTGGGCGCCGACGACTACCTGACCAAGCCCTTCAGCCCCAAGGAGCTGGTGGCCCGGGTGCGGGCGGTGCTGCGCCGGGTCGAGGGCCTCCCCGGCGACTCGGGCCTGATCCGGGTCGGCGAGGAGGTGGTGCTCGACCCGCCCCGCATGGAGGTGGCGGTCGCCGGGCGCCGGGTCGACCTGACGCCGACCGAGTTCCAGCTCCTGGCCACGCTGGCCCGGCAGCCGGGGCGCATCTTCACGCGCGCCCAGCTGCTGGACGCGGTTCGCGGGGTGGCGGTCGAGTCCTACGAGCGGGCCATCGACGCCCATGTCAAGAACATCCGCCGCAAGCTGGAGCCAGACCCCCGGGCGCCCCGTTACCTGCTGACCACCTTCGGCGTCGGCTACCGGTTCGCCGATCTGCGCAGGTGAGCGCGCGCCACCCGCGCCGGCGGCCGCACTGGTGGCCGGAGGGGGAGCGCTGGCCGCCCCGCCGCCGCTGGGGGAGGCGCCGCCCGCCGCCTGTGATGCAGCTGGGCTGCGTCTTCGGGCTTCTGCTGCTGGTTGCCTATTTCGCCCTCCTGCTGGTGGCGATCTCCAACCTTCCGGCCTGGTGGCTGGCGGCCGGCCTCGGGCTGGGCCTGGTGGTGGTGCCGCTCACGGTCGGAGGCCTGGTCTGGATGCGGCGCATGGCGCGCGCCTTTCGGGCGATGAGCCGGCGGCTGGAGGCGGCCGAGGCGCGGCGCCGGTCCTTCCTGGCCGAGGTGACGCACGAGCTGAGGACGCCGCTGACCATCATCCGCGGCCAGGCCGAGGGCATCGCCGACGGCGTCTATCCGGCCGACCAGGAGCATCTGGCGCCCATCCTGGAGGCGACCCGGACGCTGGAGCTGCTGACCGAGGACCTGCGCACGCTGGCGCTGAGCGAGGCGGGCGCGCTCCGGCTGGAGCCGGAGCCGGTGGACCTGGCGGTCCTGGTCAACGACGTGCTGGCCTCCTTCCGGCCCGCGGCTGAGGCGGCCGGCGTCACAATCTCAGCTGAGGTGCCCGCCGACCTGCCGGTGGAGGCCGACCCGGCCCGGGTCCGGGGCGTGCTGCAGAACCTGCTCTCCAACGCGCTGCGGCATACCCCGGCGGGCGGATCGATCACGGTCGCGGCCGGGCGCGAGGGCGGGTCGGCAGAGGTGTCGGTGCGCGACACCGGGGAGGGCATCGCCCCCGAGCTCCTGCCCCGCGTCTTCGATCGCTTCGTCAAGGCGCCCGGCTCGCCCGGCTCCGGGCTGGGGCTGGCCATCGCGCGGGACGTGGTGGAGGCCCACGGGGGCGCCATCCGGGCCGAGAGCCGGCCGGGGGCGGGGACCACGATCCGCTTCAGCCTGCCGCTGGTGGCGGGGTAGTGGCGCTGGAGCAGCCGGGACGGGAGCCGGACCTCTTCTGGTGGGCCCAGACTCCGGACTGGTTTCCCAGGGTGGTGCTGATGGGGCTGATCGGCCTGATTCCGTTCGCCGGCACGATGGCGCTCTTCGGCTGGCTGCTGGCCCTCCGAGACAACCTGGTGGGCAGCCGCTGGGAGCTGCCGCCGCCCGGGTTCTCGTACATGGAGCGGGGGCTGCGCGTCTTCGCCGTCTTCTTCGTCTACGGAGTGGCGATCTTCCTGACCGCGCTCGCGGCCGGGGGCGTCGTGTTGATCGTGTTCACAGGGGTGCATCTGCTGGTGATCGGCATCCTGGGCGGCTTCGCGGTCCTCTACCTGGTCGCGCTCGCGCTCGAGGTCCCCCTCCTCTACTCCTACCTGGCCATCTTCGAGCTCACCGACCGCGGCGGCGTCACGGCCGCGCTCGACCCCCGCCGGCTCTTCAGGCACGCGTACGCCAACAACCGGGAATCGCTGATCGGCGCCGGCGTCTACGTGGTGGGCATCCTGGCCATCGTGGCCGTGGGCTCGGTGCTGCCTCTCGGGAGCATCCTGGCTCAGCTCGCCCTGCCCGCCGTCCTGGCCACCATGGCGCCCGGCCTGGCGCGCTTCCACCCCGAAACCCTCCCCTCCGCGGAGTCCGGCGCCGGTAGCCGCCCGCCGGAGCCGGGTAGGGAGGAGCCAGGCGAGCTGGCTAAGACCCTGGTGCTCCCGCCGGCTTCTCCCTGACCCAGGCCTCCCGCTGGCCCTTCTGCGGCGGGTAGCGGCCGCGGCCGGGCCCCTTCCGGCGCGTGAGCGGCGTGTCGGAGAAGCGCTCGACCAGCTTTTTGGGCAGCTTCTGCTTGAGCTTGAGCACCGGCTCGAAGTGGTCTCCCTGGGCGGCCACCCGCCGGAGCACCTGCTCGGAGTCGAAGACCAGCCGCTGGGGGTCCCGCGCCTTCGCGCACTCCGCCACCTCCTCCCAGGTCACCGGGGTGGAGACGGTGGGCCGGGCGCGGGCCCGCAGCGAGTAGACGTTGATGGTGGTCTTGTACTGGTCGTTCTGGCTCCAGTCGATCAGCACCTTGCCCGCCCGCAGCTCCTTGAGCTGCCTGGAGACGACCTCCTTCGGGCGCTCCTGCTCGAAGAGGACCGCGATGCCCTTGGAGACGATCTTGGTCTCCAGGTAGCCGACCGAGGTGTTCAGAGGCAGGTAGAGCTGAAGTCCCTTCGAGCCTGAGGTCTTGGCGAAGGATTTCAGCCCGTACTCGGCGAACAGATCGCGAACCAGCAGGCCGATCCGGCAGCAGTCGACGATGTTGGCGGGCGGCCCGGGGTCCAGGTCGAAGACAAGTGTCCGCGGCTGCTCCAGCTTCGTCGCGTAGGAGAGGGAGGTGTGGAGCTCCAGGGTGGCCAGGTTGGCCAGCCAGACCAGGGTGGGCAGGTCCTGGGCCAGGCAGTAGTACATGTCGCGGTTGTTGCCCCCGCTCCAGACCTTGGCCGTCTGGACCCAGGGCGGCCGGTGGCTGGGGCAGTTCTTCTCGTAGAAGAACTCGCCCTCGACGCCGTTGGGGTAGCGCTTCAGGGTCAGCGGGTGGTCGCGCGTGTGGGGCAGCAGGACGGGCGCGATCCGGGTGTAGTAGTCGATGACCTGGGCCTTGCTGAAGCCGGTCTCCGGGTAGAGGACCTTCTCCAGGTTCGTCAGCTTGACCTTCCTGTCTTCGATCTGGACTTCGACCGGCTTGGACTGCGGGCTCACGCGTCACCTCCCGGGCGCCCGTCGCGCAGGCCCTTGAATGCGGGGGCCCGCAGCTGGCCGCCCCGGGTCCACTCCGCGAACTCGAACAGGCCGACCAGCTTCGGCTCCACGAAGTGCGCCGCGCGGGGCGGCGAGGCGCCCCGGGTGAAGGGGCTCGACGGCCGCTCCAGCGGCTTCAGCAGGCGGTCCAGCTGGTCCAGGGTGCGGTCGCTGAAGCCGGTGCCGACCTTGCCCGCGTAGACGAATTCGCCATCCTTTTGGTAGCCGACCAGCAGCGCCCCCACCTGGCCCTTCCGCCGCCCCTCGCCCTCGACGTAGCCGCCGATCACGAACTCCTGATCCTCGTGGTTTTTGACTTTCAGCCAGGCGCCGGAGCGCTGGCCGGGCTCGTATGGGCTGTCCAGCTTCTTGGCCATCACCCCTTCCAGCCGCTGCTGGCGGCTCGCCTCCAGCATGGCCTCGCCGCCGCCGCCCGAGTAGGGCGGGGTCAGCCAGTTCCGGCCGTTCAGCTTGATCGCTTCCAGCCGCTCCCGGCGCTCCGAGTAGGGCACGCCGATCAGGTTGCGCCCATCGTCGTAGAGCAGGTCGAAGGCCATGTAGAGGACCGGAACCTGCTTCATCTGGCGGCGGATGTCAGCTTCCGAGTTGAGCCCCATCCGCTGCTGGAGCTGTTCGAAGCTGGGCCGGCCGGCGGCGTCGAGGGCCACCACCTCACCGTCCAGCACGGCCTCCCGGGTGCCCAGCTCGGCGCCCAGCCCGCGCAGCTCCGGATAGCGGTGTGAGATGTCCTCCAGGTTGCGGCTCTGCAGGGTGACCCGGCCCCCCTGCACGTACACGACCGCCCGGATGCCGTCCCACTTGAACTCGTAGCCGTAGGCGGCGTCCGGGGCGGGCAGGACTCTGGACAGCCTGGCCAGCATGGGCACCACCTTCTCGGGCATGGGCTGCCGCCCGGGGTCCGAGGGCGGGTCCATGCGGTGGATCATCCAGTCCTGGCCGCGGGTGCTAAACAGGACGTAGCGGCCCTGGAGCCGCTTACCGTGGAGGACGACCATCACCTCGTCCGGCTCCCACTTCAGCGTCTCGTAGGTGCCCTGGTCCCAGAGGCTGACCTTGCCGGCCCCGTAGTTGCCCTTCGGGATCTCGCCGGCGAAGTCGATGTACTCCAGCGGGTGGTCCTCGACGTGGACCGCGAGATGGTTTCGCTTGGGGTCGGCCGGGACGCCGCGGGGCACGGCCCAGGAGACCAGGGCGCCGTCCCGCTCCAGGCGGAAATCCCAATGCAGGCGGCGGGCGTGGTGCTCCTGGACGACGAAGCGCGGCTTCTCGTCCCTCCCCGCTTGCGGGGAGGGTAGGGAGGGGCCTCCGGCCGGCTCCGGCGTGGCCTCGAAGCTCCGCTTGCGCTGGTACTCGCGCAGCTTGCCCACCCGCCTAACTTACGCGGGCGCGTGCTTCCCCAGCGGATGACCTGTTTGGCTCGGCGAGGCTAGCCCGTCAGGAGGCCGGTCGCCCACCAGTAGGGTATGGAGGCCGCGATCGCCAGCAGGACCACCGCGGTGTGGGCGACGCTGAGCTTGCGAGCCTGATCGTCGCTGAACATCTCGCCGCGGGTCACGTCAGAGGTGACCTGGATCAGGTCGACGGGGCTGGCCTCGGCTGCGAGCAGGATGGTGAAGCCGACCACCCAGGGCGACAGGCCCAGATTGTGCGCGGCCGGGATCAGAGCCAGCGCCAGCATCAGGCTCTCGGGGAACCAGGGCATCGTATAGCGGATGGCGACGACGAAGACGGCCAGCAGCAGGACCAGGAGGGCGGGACTGCCGACCGCGTGAGCGAGCGGGACCAGGCTCTGGCCCAGCCAGCCGGCGACGCCGTGGCTCAGGAGCACCGGCCCGGTGCCCAACAGCACCCCGAAGGTGATCAGGAAGCCCCAGTCGATGGAGCTCCGAAAGGCCTCCCGGTCCAGCCCGCCGCCGGCCAGGGCCACCGCCAGCGCGGCCACCGCCACCCAGGCCTTGTCCAGCTGGAGCGCCGGCTGCAGGATCAGCCCCACCAGGAGTACGGCGAAGGCGGCGACCGTCACGCGCTCACGGTGGGACATAGGTCCCAGCACCAGCTCCTGCCGCTGGCGCGCCTCGGCCGTGAGGGCGGGCTTGACCTCGGGCCGGAAGAGAAGCAGCAGCGCGGCCAGGCTGCCGACCAGCAGCACCGCCCCCGCCGGCGCCGCGGCCAGCAGCCAGGTGGTCCAGTCGAAGTGCTCGCGCAGCTGCTGGGGCAGCAGCTCGAGCACGAAGAAGTTCATGACCAGCCCGGTCAGGAAGACGCTCCCGAAGGTGCCGTAACCGAGCAGGCCGGCGAAGCCGACGGCGGCGCTGGCCCGGCTGCGGACCGGGTAGCGGAGCGCCTGTCCGATCTCGCGGGCCAGGGGCGCGGCGGCTGCCACCCGGGCCAGCGAGATGGGGACGGCGGGGGTGAGCAGCAGGCCGCCGAGCAGGAGGGCCAGGATCTGGCCCAGGTGGGTGCTGGGGAAGACGCGCAGCAGGAAGAGGCCGAAGCGCAGGAGAAGGCCGGAGCGCGACATCGCCACCGCCAGCCCCAGCGCCCCCAGGGCGACGAACCAGGCCGAGCTGCCGATGCCGCTCAGGGAAAGGTTCAGGGGGGCCAGCCCGGCGATGCCCCAGGCCGCCGCCATCAGCAGCAGGACCACGAAGTCCGGCAGGGGCTCGAAGACAAGCGCGATCGTGGCCCCCAGCCCGACCAGGGTCACGTGCCAGCCCTCCGGGCTCAGCCCGGCGGGCGGTGCCAGCCGCCAGAGCACCAGCGGCACGATCAGCGCCAGCAGCAGGCCGGCCAGGCGCCACTCCAGCGGGCGTCCGGGCGCGACCAGTTCGACCGTGAACGGGCGCCGCTCCCGCGCTGCCAGCCGGGGCGCGCCCGCCCGCTCTCGCTGGCGCTCCTCCAGCAGCTGCACCGCCGAGGTGGCTACGGCCAGCCCCAGGGAAGGGCTGTCGCGCACCAGCCTCTCGAAGCGCTCGCGCGGCAGCTTCCAGAGCTTGAGCGGGCTCAGGGCGCGAACGGTACTGGTGCGGCGGTCCAGGAGGAGGCCCAGCTCGCCGAAGTGGTCGGGCCCCTGCAGCCTCGCCATCTGATGCTCGCCGCGGGCGCCCTTTACGGTGACGGCGACGCGGCCGCTCTCCAGCAGGTAGAGGCCGTCCGCCTCCTCGCCCTCGGTGATGACGGAGATGCCCGCCTCCACCTCCTGCACCTCCAGGGCACCGACCAGCCGGGCCAGGTGCACCCGGTCCAGGTCGCTGAAGAAGGAGATGTTGCGGAGCTGGGCTTCCAGCCCGTCGGGTGCGGCTGCCGCTCGCTTTCCCATCGGCTTCGCTGACTCCCCGATTTCGCCCGCAGCCCGACTATGATATGGCCCCCAAAAGGCGATGCCCAATCGGAAGTCGCCGACGCGGCTGCGCTGCCCCGCCTGCGGTGCCGCTGTGCGTGCCAGCCACCACTTCTGCCCCAGCTGCGGGTGGCCGCTGGGCGCCGCCCCAGCGCCAGCCCCACCCGGGTCACCGCCGCGGGCGGGGGCATCGCTCCAGGTCGTCACCGAGCATCCCGACCAGCTGGAAGAGGAGCGCCGGATGGTGACCGTGCTCTTCGCCGACCTGTCGGGCTCCACGTCGCTGGCCGAGGGCAGGGACCCGGAGGAGGTGCGGGACATCCTCTCCCGCTACTTCGCCGCGCTGGCGCGCCAGGTCCAGCGCTACGGAGGCACCATCGACAAATACATCGGGGACGCCGTGATGGCGGTTTTCGGCGCCCCGGTCGCCCACGAGGACGACGCCCAACGGGCGCTGCGGGCCGCCCTCGACATGCAGGCCGAAATCGCGCGTGAGAACCAGGTCCTGGATCTCACCTACGGTGTCCGCCTGGCGCTGCGGATCGGGGTCAACACCGGCGAGGTGGTGGCCGGCCGCCTGCCGGGCGAGGTGCAGGAGGCCTACACGGTCACCGGCGACGCGGTCAACACAGCGCAGCGGCTGGAGAGCGCCGCCCCGCCTGGACAGGTGCTGGCCGGCGCGTTGACGCAGCGGCTGGCCCGCGACGACTTCCACTTCGAGGCGGTGGAGCCGCTGGTCTTGAAGGGCAAGAGCGAGCCGGTGCCGGCCTTCCGGGTGGTCACGCTGCGCGAGGAACAGCCGGCCGAGGAGGGGATTCTGGTCGGCCGACGCGCCGAGCTGGAGCTGCTCGAGGAGGCGCTGGCGCAGGCGATTGACGGCCGGGGCCAGGTGCTGGCCGTGCGCGCCGAGGCGGGGCTGGGCAAGAGCCGCCTTCTGCTGACGCTCCACAGCGGCCTGCCGGCCTCCGTCCGCTGGTTCGCGGCCGGCTGCGCCTCATTCGAGCAGCAGGTTCCTTACGGCTTCGCCGGCGCCCTGCTCAGGGCGCTGGTGGGGATTCACCGCGCCGACCCCGAGGCGACGGCCGCCGAGCTTCTCAGGCAGACCTTGGGCGAGCAGGGGATCGACCTCGACGTCCAGGCCCAGCAGCTGCTGCTCGAGGTGATTGGCTACGGACAGGCGGAGTTCGACCCCGAAGCCCGGCGCCGAATCCTGCTCAGCGTCCTGCGGCGGCTGCTGGCTGCTCTCGCGGCCCGCTCACCCTGCGTGGTCGCCGCCGAGGACCTGCACTGGGTGGACGCCAGCAGCGCCTCTCTGCTGGACGAGCTGGTCACCGACATACCGGGCCTGCCCTGCCTTCTGATCGGAACCGGACGCGATGACTGGCGGCCGCGGTGGCCGGGCGAGACACTGGACCTGCGACCCCTCCTGGCCGCCGAGGCGCGGACGCTCATCGAGTCCTGCCTTGGGGCCAGCGCCGAGGAGGAGCTGGCCCAGGCCATCCTGGAGAAGGCCGGAGGCAACCCGTTCTTCGTGGTCGAGGTGGCGCAGTCCCTGGTCGAGGAGCGGGCGGTCGAGCTGGAGGGAGGCGTCTGGAGGCGACGTCGGGGACTCAACCTGCGCGTGCCGCCGTCGGTCCAGGAGGTGCTGGCGGCGCGTATCGACCGCCTGGCGCCCAGCTCCCGCCGGGTGACGACGCGGGCCTCTGTGATCGGGCGCGATTTCTGGTATCGGCTGCTGGAGCGGCTGGTGCCGGCGCCGAGCCTGAAGGCCGACCTGCATCTGCTGCTGGCGGCCCAGTTCATCGAACCCCTGCTGGGCGCGCCTGAGCCCGGCTACTCGTTCCGGCATGCCCTGATCCAGGAAGTCGCCTACAGCAAGCTGCTGCTCTCGCAGCGGCGGCGGCTGCATGCCGCCGTCGGCGACGCCATCGTAGCCCTCTATACGGACCGGCTGGAGGAGTTCCTGGACGCGCTCGCCTACCACTACTCGCGCAGCAGCGATCACGACCAGGCCAGGCGCTACCTCCTCCTCGCCGGGCGGCGGGCTCAGCGCCTGTACGCCAATCAGGAGGCGGCCGCCTACTTCGAGTCGGTCCTGAAGCTGCCCGGCGAGGACGCCGCGGCGACGGCCACCGCTCTTGAAGGCCTGGGCGACGTGGCCCGCTTCCAGGGTGCCTACCGGGAAGCCAGCGGGCGCTACCAGGAGGCCCTGGCGGCCCTGACCGGGGGCCGTGAGGGTTCATCCCTGCTCCGGAAGGTCGGGCTCGTGCGCCAGCTCCTGGGCCAGACCGACCTGGCCCTGGAGGCTTTCGACTCGGCCCTCACAGCCCTCGAAGGGGAGGCCGGCGAGGAATGCGCTCAGGTGCTGACGGACATCGGCCACGTGCGCTGGCAGCAGGGCCGCTACGAGCCGGCGGCCGAAGTCCTGGGGCAAGCGGCCGAGGTGGCGGAGCGGGCCGGCGCCGGCGAGGCCCGGGCCGAGGCCTACAAGCACCTGGGCACCACCCACCTGCTGCGGGGCGACCCCGAGTTGGCGCTCCAGTTCTACAACCGAAGCCTTCTCCTCTACGAAACCAGCGGCGACCCCTTTGGGCATGCCAACGTTCTCAACAACATCGGCATCCTGCACCGGCGGCTGGGCCGCTACCAGGATGCGGTCGAGGTCCACGAGCGGGCCCTGCGACTGCGCGAGCGCATCGGCGACCCGCACGGGATAGGCATGTCGCGCAACAACCTCGCCCAGATCCACCGTGCCCGGGGAGACCTGGAGACGGCCGCCCGCGACTACGCGGTCGCAATGGAGCTCTGGAGCTCGATCGGCTACGCCTACGGCATCGCGCTCGCCCGCACGGGGCTGGGCATCGTGGCGGTCGAGCGGGGGGAGGGCGAGCTCGGAAAGCGGCTGCTCCTGGAGGCCTTGCACGAATGGGAGGTGCTGGGCAGCCGCAGTTACCTGTCAGAGGTCCAGCGCTACATCGCCCAGGCCCATCTCCCCAAGGAGCCGGCGGCCGCCCTGGCCTGGGCGGAGCAGGCGGTGGCCACGGCCCGCGAGCTGGCCGCGAAGGACCAGGAAGCCCTGGCGGTGCAGGTGCACGGGCAGACGCTGGTGGCGGCCGGGCGGCTGGAGGAGGCGATCGCCGCCCTCGAGCGGAGTCGCCAGCTGCTGACCGGCGGGCTGGAGCGGCAGGAGCTGGGCCGGACGCTGGCTGAACTGGGGAAGGCCTACCGGTCGCTGCCTGCCGACGACAAGCGTCGCGCGCAGGCTCAGGATCTGCTGGCCGAGGCCCACGGCATCTTCGCTCAGATCGGGGCGGCGGAGGACCTGCGCCGGCTCGAGGAGACGGCGGCCTCGGTCTGAAGCTAGGTGTGGACCTGGACGCTCCCGCCGCCCAGGACGGCCGAGGTCTGGAAGTTGGGGCTGTCGAAGCTGTGCTGGCTGTCCCAGATCGTGATCGTGAAGGTGCTGGGCCCCTGGGTGGCGTTGACCCGGAACTGGAAGCCGCCGGCGCCGTTGACCGTCCCGGTGCCCTGGAGCCAGGCGGAGCCCTGGAACGGCAGCACCGCAGAGCCGGCCTGGACCACCATCCAGTCCAGGCCGGTGGCCTTGAAGTCCAGGTTGTCGACCTTGTCCTGGAACACCAGGTTGCCGGCCGGCGTCGTCGTCCCCGGTAGGTACTTGACCACGAAGCCGAAGTTGGCCTTGGCTCCGGGGGTCAGCCCGATCGCCGTGCTGGGGACCGACTCCCAGCCGCCGCCGGTGGCCGAGCTGGTGGAGTCGAAGACGACCAATAAGGTCTGCGTCGAGGCCGGGCTGAAGAAGCCGCCGCCCAACAGCGTGGTCGTGATCGTGTAGAGGCCCGCGGCCGGAGCCGTGACCGCCGCCGGGGCCGTCCCGTCGCTGAGGACCGGTACCGTCAGGTTCCTCACGGCCGTCCCCGAGGTGTCGGCGATCACGTACTGCATCTGGGCCTTCGTGAAGTCCGCCGCCGGGCTGGGGGGGGTGGCGGAGACGAAGGACATCAGCGCCAGGCTGCTGTTGGCGGGGACC
>DATGVT010000124.1:0-14591 GCA_035300005.1 Candidatus Acidiferrales bacterium | reverse complement strand
GGCGGCCCAGCAGGCGCTCAGCCGGAAAGGGCTTGCCTTCGAGGTCGTAGAGGTTCGCCCGCAGGTCGATCGCGTTCATCGCAGCAGGATCCCGTTGCTCAGCCAGTAGTAGACGACGTAGCCGCCGGTAAGCAGCAGAAGCACCGCCCCGATCGGCTCCAGGTAGCCGCCCACCCGGCGCAGGGCGCCGAAGGCCGCCTGTTTCACCAGCGCCGCCACGATCGTCAGGCCGCCGAGGACCGAGCCCATGCCGAGCGCGTAAAGAACGAACTGGGCCAGGACGCCGGCCACTCCTCCACCGGTGAGAGAGCTGCCGACGACGCTCAGGAAGATCGGCAGGGTGCAGCCCAGCGAGCTGGCGCCGTAGGCCAGCCCATAAGCCGCGTAGCCGCGGAACCCGACCTCCCGCGCCGGGCCTCCCAGCCGGTCGCCGATGCGCTGGGCGAAGGCGGCACCGAGGTGACCACCGGCCAGCACGAAGCCGCCGGCGAGCACCAGCAGCAGCCCGACCGCGAGGCCCAGCCAGGCCAGGTAGGCCCCCAGCGCCCATCTGGTCAGGCCAAGACTGAGGCCGACCAGCCCGAAGAGGAGCACGAAGCTCGCCGTCACCGTGAAGCTCACGGCCAGGGCCTGGACCAGCCGGCGCGGAGCCGAAGCCGGCCTGCCGTCACCCAGACCCAGGTAAAGGCCGAGGTAGGCCGGCAGGAGAGCGAAGCCGCAGGGGTTGACGGCCGAGACCATGCCGGCGCCGAACGCGTAGCCCAGAGGCAGCGAGACGGCCAGCCCGGAGAGGAATGTCGCCGACGCGGACGACACTTGCTCGACGGCGATCAACAACCCGAGTCCAGGCCGCGGCGTGACGGCAAGGGTCACAGGCAGCGCCAACGCCACGGCCACGGCGGCCGCCCCCAGCAGCGGCCTGGGCGCCGCGAGCGGCTTCACGCCGCGACGAGGGCCCGCAGCCGGTCCCGGAGCTGAGCCTCCGTATAGATGCCGGTATGGGTCTCCACCACCTGCCCGGCGGAGTCGAAGATGATCGTCGTCGGCATCCCCTTCACACCGTAGACCTTCAGCGGCCTCGAATCCACGGCGTAGGCGGCCGGATAGCGCATCTTGAGCTCGGCCAGCAGGGCGCGCGCGTCATCGTGGCTCCCAAGGTCCAGGTAGGGGCCGATGTCCACGCCGACGAAGACCACCTTTCCCTGGTACTCGTCGGCCACCCTCTGGAAGCCGGGCATCTCCGCCCGGCAGGGTGGGCACTGGCCCGCGAAGAAGTTGAGCACCACCGGTTTCCCCTGGCCGACGACACGAGAAATCGAGCTCTCGTGGCCGCCGAGCGCGTCGTCGCCCTGATAGGCGACGATCCTGAAGTCGTTCCCGGTGACCGGCGGCGAAGAGTTGGCGGCGGACCTCACCACCAGGAAGACCCCGGCGACCAGGACCAGAGCTCCGGCCGCGAAGTAGGCCAGGCGGTTGAGGTTCCAGCCCGCCCCCTTAGGCCCTCTCCGCTTCTTGGCCACGTTCCGGATTCTGTGGCTAGACGCCGCCCGCCGACCGTGACCGGGGCTACTGAGGGGCGGCTGGCGTCCGGTTAGCGTGGACGGCGGCATGCTGCCGGCTCGGGCTGGCTGGGTGATCCTGGTCCTGGTGGCCGCCGCCGTCGTCGGGGTGGCGGTTGCCTCGCACGCCAGCGGGCCCGGCCGCCATGCCGACGCCCTGGCCAGACCGGGCCAACCCGACCCGATCAGCGCCGGCGAGGTCCAGACCGTGCTGGAGCCCGACGCGATCCGGGCCATCGACGACCCCCACTTCATGAGCGTCGCCCAGGCCACCTGGGTACCGGCCGAAACCCCTGTGATCGGAGTGGCGATCGGGGACCAGGCGCACGCCTACCCGACCGCGTTTCTCAGCCGCCACGAGATCGTCAACGACGTGATCGCCGGCGAGCCGGCCGCCGTCACCTGGTGACCGCTTTGCTACACGGGCATCGTGTATGCCCGCCAGGTTGACGGCAGGACGCTCACCTTCGGCGTCTCGGGGAAGCTGGTCCGGAACTCGCTGGTCATGTTCGACCGCCAGACCCAGAGCCTCTGGAGCCACCTGACGGGCGACGCGATCGAAGGCCCCCTGCGGGGAAAGCAGCTCCAGCTGGTCCCCTACACGCAGACCAGCTGGGCTCTCTGGCGCAAGGTCCACCCTGACACCCGCCTGGTACGCGTCGGATCCGGCGATCTGGCCGACCCCTATGCGGGCTACTACTCCGGGTCCCAAACCGGCATCCGTGACCGCAAGCACGGCGACGATCGGCTGCCGGCCAAGGAGAAGGTGATCGGAGTCCGCCTCGGCGGCGCCGTCAAGGCCTACGCGTTCAGCGCGCTCGCGCGCGACGGCGTCGTGAACGACGAGCTGGGCGGGGTTCCGGTGGTGATCGTCTTCGACGGCCGCTCCACCTCCGGCGCCGTCTACCGGCGCGACCCCGGCGGCCGCGTGCTCAGCTTCCAGGCGGGGAAGGCTTCCCTGGCGCTGACCGATCTCGAGACCAGCTCGGCCTGGGACGGGCTGACCGGCAGCGCGCGCTCAGGCCCGCTGGCGGGGACGGTCCTGGAGCAGGTCCCGATCACCTACAGCTTCTGGTTCGGCTGGGCCGACTTCTATCCCCAGACGGAGGTCTACCGGTGACGCTTCAGGAAGCGGTGAAGCGGGACGCGGACCATGTCTTCTTCGAGCTGACGCGCAGCATCTGCCCCACCTGCCGGCGCGTCATCGACGCGCAGGTGCTGCTCCGCGACGGCCGCGTATTCATGCGCAAGCGCTGCCCGGAGCACGGCTGGTTCGAGGCCCACGTGTACGGAGACGCCGACGCCTACGTCCGCTCGGCCCGATTCAACAAGCCGGGCACCCTCCCGCTGGCTTTCGGCGCCGAGCTCAAGGACGGCTGCCCCTACGACTGCGGGCTCTGCCCCCAGCACCAGCAGCACGTCTGCGTGGGGATCATCGAGGTCAACAGCGCCTGCAACATGGCCTGCCCGCTCTGCTTCGCCAACGCCGGGGCCGGCTTCAGCCTGGCTCTGGGGGAGGTGGAGGCGATCCTGGACGATCTGGTCAGGACCGAGGGCCGGCCTGAGGTCGTGCAGTTCTCGGGCGGCGAGCCGAGCATCCATCCCGAGATCGAGAAGATGCTGCGGGCAGCCCGGGAGCGGCCGATCCGGCACGTGATGCTCAACACCAACGGCAAGCGGATCGCCCGCGACGACCGCTTCCTGCAGCTGCTGGCAGAGCTCAGGGTCTCGATCTACTTCCAGTTCGACGGCTTCGAGCGCGAGACCTACCGCGTCCTGCGCGGGGAGCCGGACATCCTGGAGGAGAAGCTGCACGCGCTCGACCGGCTGGCGCAGGCCGGCTGCCGGGTGATCCTGGTCCCTGCCGTCGAGCAGGGAGTCAACCAGCACGAGCTGGGCCGCATCGTCCGCTTCGGGATCGAGCACCCCGCGGTCTTCGGGGTCAACTTCCAACCTGCCTTCCACGCCGGCCGCCACCAGCCTCATGACCCGCTGCGGCGGCTGACCATCCCGGACCTGCTGCGCGAGATCGAGAAGCAGACCGAGGCCCTGTTCCGCGTCTCCGACTTCATCCCCGTGCCCTGCTGCTTCCCGACCTGCAACTCGGTCAGCTACGCCTGGATCGACGGTTCGGAGGTGCTGCCCCTGACCCGGCTGCTGGAGGTCGACCGCTACCTCGACTACATCAGCAACCGGGCCTTTCCGGACACCCAGGGCGTCCGCAGGGCGCTGGAGGGGCTGTGGTCGTCCTCGGCCGTGCCCGGCACCGTGAAGGCCGCCGCCGACCTCGCGATCAGCTGCGCCGCCTGCGACCTGGACGGGCTTTCCGACCTCGGGCTGAAGGCGATCGCGGACAGGATGTTCATGGTCATGCTGCAGGACTTCATGGACCCCTGGACGCTGAATCAGAAGAACCTGATGAAGTGCTGCAAGGCGATCCTCCTGCCGGGCGGGAGCCAGGTGCCGTTCTGCGCCTACAACTCGCTCGGCTACCGGGAGCAAGCCCGCGCCCAGCTGACGGCCTGGGAACCAGAGCGGAAGCGCTGGCGGCGTTCCGGCCGGCCGCCGGAGCCGCGCACCATCGAGTTCTCCTTCCCGAGGTGATCACTCCCGAGGCGGTCAAGAGCTGCTGCGCTTCGCTCTACGAGAGCGACTGGGTGCCGGCGCTGGTGGGCGACCCGGCCCACCCCGGCGGGCTGGAGCTGACTGAGAGGCTGGGGACCCTGTTGGGGCTCGACCCCGGAACGAGGCTGCTGGACGCGGCGGCCGGGCGCGGCGCCTCCTCCCGGTACCTGGCCCAGCGCTTCGGCTGCCAGGTGGTCGGCGTCGATCTCAGCTTCCCGTCGGTGCTGGCCGCCCGTTCCGCCGCCCTGGCCGCTCGGCTGGACGGCCAGGCCTGCTTCTTGCCCGCCGACGCCGAACAGCTGCCCTTCCCCGACGGCGACTTCGATGCCGCGATCTGCGAGTGCGCCTTCTGCACGTTCCCGGACAAGCCGGCCGCGGCGGCCGAGCTCCACCGTGTCCTGCGGCCGGGCGGCCGCTTCGGTCTGGCCGATCTGGTGCGCAACGGTCCGCTCCCGTCCGAGTTGAACGGGTTGCTGGCCTGGGCCGCCTGCGTCGGAGATGCGCGTCCGGTCGCTGAGTACACGGCCCTGCTGGAGGCGGCCGGGCTGCACGTGAAGCAGGTTGAGATACACGACCGGGCCCTCGAGGAGCTAATAGATTCGGTGCGCTTGAAGCTTTCCCTGGCGGGCGTTCTGCAGCGGGAGGGAACGCTCCAGCTGCCCGAGGCCAGCATCCACGAGGCGTGCCGGCTGGCGAACGCCGCCGCCTCGGCGGTGCGCTCGGGGCGCCTGGGCTACGTGCTCGTGGTGGCGGAGAGGCCGCGCCGAGGATGAGGCTGCAGATCGTCGTCAGCCCCGACTGCCTTGGCTGCGATGAAGCCGCGCGGATCGCCGACGAGATCGGCACCCGGATCCCAGGACTCGAGGTCGAGCTGGTCGAGCTGGGTCGGGGGGCCGAGCCGCCCCCGAGGGTGGTCGCCACTCCGACCTACCTCCTCGACGGCGACCCCATCTTCCTGGGCAACCCCCGCCGCAGCGCCCTCCTGGAGGCGCTCAACCGCCGGGCCGGGTCGTGAGACCGGCGGCCGTCGCGGCACTCATCGGCTCGCTCTGGCTGGCGGCCTCCGCCTGCGGCGTTCAGGCGCAGCCCTCGGCGGCCGGCGCCACTCCCAGGGCACTCGGACCGACGGAAGACTTCGCCCGCGCCGGCTGGAAGACCGACTTCAGCCGGCACAGCGTGCCCCTGGGCGAGATCCACCGGGGCGGTCCGGGCAGAGACGGAATCCCGCCCCTGGACCATCCGAAGTTCGTCTCCGTGGTCGAGGCCGGCGGGTGGCTGCGACCTACGGAGCCGGTGATCAGCCTCGCCCTCGGCTCCGAGCGGCGTGCCTACCCGCTTCAGATCTTGATCTGGCACGAGATCGTCAACGACCAGCTCGAGGCGGCCCCGGTCGCCGTCACCTTCTGCCCACTCTGCAACTCCGCCATCGCCTTCGACCGGCGACTGGAGGGGCGGGTGCTCGACTTCGGCACCACCGGGAACCTGCGCAACTCCGACCTCCTGATGTGGGATCGGGAGACCGAGTCCTGGTGGCAGCAGGTGGGCGGCGAGGCGATCGTGGGCAGCCTCACCGGGCGGCGCCTGGCCATGCTGCCGGTCCAGATCGTCGGCTGGGACGCCTTCCGGCTGGCCTACCCCGAGGGGCGGGTGCTGAGCCGCGACACCGGATTCACCCGTGTGTACGGCGAAAACCCGTACGACGGGTACGACGACGTCGACCGGCCGCCGTTCCTGTTCACGGGGAAGATCGACGGCCGGCTCCCGCCCAAAGAGCGGGTGGTCACCGTCAGCCTCAACGGGGAGGAGGTGGCCTACCCATATTCACTGCTGGCCGGCAGGCCGGTGGTCGCCGACACCGTCGGTGGAAGCCAGATCGTGGTCTGGTACCTGCCCGGCACCCAGTCCGCGCTGGACAGTGCGGCCATGGAGGTTGCGCGGGCCGTCGGGGCCACAGGTGTCTTCCGGCCCGAGGTGGGCGGCCGGAAGCTCACCTTCGTGTCCACCGCCGGCGGCTTCCGGGACCAGGAGACCGGCAGCGCCTGGAACCTGCTCGGCCAGGCCGTGGCGGGACCGCTTCGAGGCTCCCAGCTCGAGCTGGTCGTTCACGGCGACTACTTCTGGTTTGCCTGGGCGGCCTTCAAGCCGCAGACTCGAATCTACAGGTGAACCCGCCGGCCACGACCGATGAGGAGATCTTCAAGCGCCAGTTCCTGCGCGAGATCGACATCTTCACCGACCTCACCCCGGCAGACCTCGACGAGCTGGAGCGGCGGACGCGGATGACCACGGTCCGCCGGGGCCAGGCCGTCTACCGCCAGGAGGACACGGCCGAGGGGCTCTTCCTGCTCAAGCGCGGCCGCGTTCGGCTCTCGCGCCTTTCGCCAGGTGGCAAGAAGCTGGAGCTGGCGCTGCTCGAGCCGGGCACCTTCTTCGGCGAGATGCCCATGCTCGGGGTGAGCATGCAGCACGCATTCGCCGAGGCGGTGGAAGACTCGACGCTCTGCGTCATGAGCCAGGCCGACGTGGAGAGGCTTGTCCTGGGCAAGCCGCAGGTGGCGCTCCGCATGCTCGAGATCCTCGGCCGGCGACTGGCCGCCGCCGAGGCTCGGCTGGAGGACCTTGCCTACAGGAGTGTGACCGGCAGGGTCGCTTCGGCTCTGCTCCGGCTGGCCCCCGAGGGCGTCGTCGAAGGAGTCACGCACCAGGACCTGGCGGACATGGTCGGCGCCTACCGGGAGACGGTGACCAAGGTCCTCGACGAGCTGGAGGCGGCCGGCAGGGTGGAGCTGGCCCGGCGCCGGATCAGGATCCGGGACCGGGCCGCTCTGGAGTCGCTTCTCGACTGACCTTGGCTACGTGACGGCCGGCCGCGCCCCCTGCGACCGGCGCCGATCGCGAAGCGGGCCGTAGGCCACGACCGCGCCCAGGACAGCACCGAGCATCAGGTGGGCGACGATCCAGGACCACTCGGGATTGCTGCTGAGGAAGGATGCGCTGTTGGCGGCCAGCAAGCCGCGCAGCAGGACCCAGTACATGACGCCGTAGACGACCAGGCCGTAGACCATTCCGCCGATCACCGTCCCCAGGCCGCTGAGCCTCGAAGCGCGGGCCAGCGCGACGAAGACGATGCCGAAGACGACCGAGTTCATCATGTGGCCCATCAGGCCCACCACGAGCGGGAGCGCCTGGATCTGATGGCCGGGCGATCCGATGCCCAGGGACTGCGCGATCCCCTGTGGCGGCGCCAGCAGGTTGCTGCCGGGGGTGAAGACGCCCACCACCATGGCCCACATCGCAAAGACGATGCCCGCGATCAGGCCGGGGCCGATCCACCTCAACAAGGGACTTGCGTAAGACAGCCGGGTAGCCATTTCTCCGAACCTCCTGAAACCGAGAATGACTACAGTCTCCGGAGGCTGCTGATGCCAGGTCCGTGACCCGCGTCACAGTATTTGAAGCTGTCTCAGCGCAGGCTCTCAGCCATGCCCGACAAGATCTGGTTCCTGCGCCGGCTCAACCTCTTCGAGGGCATGAGCGAGGCGGACATCGAGGCGATCTCGCGACAGCTCCGTGAGCGCAGATGCCCTGCGCACCGGCCGCTGGTCACGGATTCCGGCGACCGCGTCTACCTGGTCAAGGCAGGCCGCGTGCGGCTCTATCACCTGACAGCGGAAGGCCAGGAGGTGACGACCGCGGTGCTGGCGCCTGGCCAGCTGTTCGGACTGGGGTCGCTGTTCGGCGATGACAGCGCGGCCACCCACGCGGAACCCCTGGAGGAGAGCTGGGTCTGCGAGGCGGGGGCGCAGGACTTCCTGAACATCCTGGCCCGGCACCCCCTGCTGATGGCCAGGGTGGTGATGGTGATGGCGCGCCAGATCTTTCATCTCGAGCAGACCATCGAGAGCATCGCGTCGCAGCCGGTCGGCCGCCGTCTGGCCGGCCTCCTCCTGTCGATGCAGGAGTCCGGCCAGCCGGTGCCGGGTGGCGTGCTTCTGCCGCGCACAAGCCAGGATCAGCTGGCCAAGCTGATCGGAACCACCCGCGAGTCGGTTTCGAGGACGCTGGCAGACTGGCGCCGGGAGCGGCTGATCGCAACTCAGAGGCGCCGCATCGTGATCCTCGAGCCGAGCCGCCTGCGGCGTCTCTAGACGCGCAGCGATGCCGGAGCGGAGGCCTCTCCCAGAGCTGCAGCTCGAGATCGCGGCCCATGAGCAGCTCGTGTATCAGCTGATCGGCGCGGCCGGTCAGGGCGGTGGAGGCTCACACGGTGCTCGACTCCTGGACCGGCCGGCCCCGGAGCGCATGATCGTCGAGTTCACGACCCGGCTGCTGGGGCGGGAGGTCAAGACCATCGAGGAGGTGAGCCTCCTCGATGGAGGCCGAATCCACTATCGCCTACTCGAAGGCCCGCTGCCCGCGGTCGAAGAGGAGTTCTCCATCCAGCCGCAAGCGGGTGGATGCGTTCTCCGCTACTCAGGCTGGTTCAAGGCTCATCGCAGCCGGCTCCGTGGCCGGCTGGATTCCATGTTGGTCCCCTGGCTCTACCGGCGAGCGGTGTGGAGCAGCATGCTGGAGATCAAGGCGCTGGCGGAAGCCCGTCAGGCGAAGAGCAGGCTCTTCAGGCTCACGGACTGATCCCTGGCTTCAGCGCACGTGCGCCGAACCAGGTCAGGCGGCCGGCGCCGGGTTCAGCAGCGCCTGCTCGAGCTCCCGGCGGGAGGGCTCCACCAGCACGCGGCCATCAGGAAAGACGATCGTCGGCACCGTGCGGTAGCCACCGTTGAGGCGAAGGACGGTCTCGGCTGCTCCCGGCTCTCGATCGATGTCGATCCACCGGTAGCCCGCGCCCCACTCGTCAAGGACGGCCCTGGCCAGCCTGCAGTCCGGGCACCAGGAGGTCGCGTAGACGGTGAGCACGTCAGCTCGGGGATGGTCCTTCATCCGGCCAGCATCGCCTGCCGGCGTCTGTCTCCGCTGTGATGCGGATCACCGGTCGGGTACGGAGCCTCCGCCGGCAGGTAGCCGGCAGAGGCGCCTATTGGGTCCGCTCTAGGCGGAAGCGACCCGGACGCGGCCGGCGCGAGGGCCCTTGGGGCTCGCCTCGATCTCGAAGCTCACCTGCTCGCCGCCCCGAAGGTCGTCGAAGTTGCCCTCGGTGCCGCTGCGGTGGAAGAAGTACTCCTTCCCGTCCTCGGCCGCGATGAAGCCGAAGCCACGCTCCGACACCAGCTTCTTGATGGTTCCGTTCTGCATGTGCAGATCTCCTTTTCTCTCGAACTCGTTGTGGGCTACCGCTGGCGCCCGTTCGAAGAGAGATTGGAGGCCGCTGCGAAGCGCGCCCAGAGTCGGGCGCTGGGTGAATTGTACATGAATCGGCCGGCCGTCAGCGGCTGAGGTCGGCGTAGTGCATTTGCACTACCCGCCTGCACTACTCAAAAGAGAGCGGTCGCACGATGCCCGCGACCCTGGGCGGACCGTACTTTGACGGGGCTGTGGCGGTATTGGGGAACCAGATCGACGATGGCGGCCGGGCCCGGCCCGGTGGCCGCCGCCCGCGCCTGACCGGCCGCTGGATCGTCAAGTCCCTCAACGCCCTGGCCCTGGTCCTGGCCCTGCTGCCCGTCCTGGCCATCCTTCGCGGCGCCGCCCTGCTCCTGATGGAGCCCCGGAGCCAGGCCGGAGGGGCCTGGGTCGGCCTGGCCCTGGCCTTCGTCGCCCTCGCCATGGGCTGCCTCTTCTTCGCCTACTCGATCCGCTACCTGGCCGCCACCGCGATCATGCTGGTGGCCACCCGGAGGCACCCCGGCGGCCCCGGGGCCCCCGGCCAGGCCGGCCTGCCCCACCTGACGCCCCGGCCGGTCCGGGGTGAAGGGCCGAACCCCGAGCTCGACCACTACCCCTTCGTCTCGGTCCAGGTCGCCTCCTACAACGAGGTGAACGTGATCGAGCGCCTGCTGACCGCGCTGGCCAACCTCGACTACCCGAACTACGAGGTGATCTGGTGCGACGACTCCACCGACGGCACCAGCGCAATTCGCGAGCGCTGGGCCGACCGCCCCCGATTCAAGATCGGGCACCGCCTGCACCGCACCGGGTTCAAGGGCGGCGCCCTGGCCGAGGCCCTCAAGATCATGGACCCCCGGACCGAGTACGTGGTCGTCTTCGACGCCGACTCGGTGCCCTTCGCCGACTCCCTGCAGCGCTTCCTGCCCCACTTCTACGACCAGGACGGGCGCCGGAAAGAGGAGATCGGCGCCGTGCAGAGCTACCAGTGGCACGTCCTCAACAAGGGCGAGAGCTGGCTGACCGAGGCCGTCCGGGCCGAGTACTCGGGGAGCTACATGATCGAGCGACCCTTCCAGAACGCGATCGGCGCTCTGAAGATGATCGCGGGCACCGCCTACATGATCCGGGCCGACCTCCTGCGGGAGATCGGCTGGGGCCGCAGCCTGACCGAGGACTGGGAGCTCACGCTGCGCCTCTACGAGCGCGGCAAGAAGGTCGTCTACACACCCTTTGCGGAGACGCCCGCCGAGTGCGTCGCCACCCTGGACCGGCTGATCAAGCAGCGGATGCGCTGGGCCGAGGGCCACAGCTACAACGTCCGCAAGCACTTCCTGTCCATCCTGGGCTCGCCCCGGGTCTCCTTCGCCGAGAAGCTGGAGTTCGCCTACTACTCGACGTACTACCTGCAGGCCCTCTTCTTCGCGATCGGCTCGATCGCCTGGCTGATCGCCGAGCTCGGCCTCCACGCCCACGTCCCCGAGTGGACGGCCGTGCTGGGCTGGTCGCTGCTCTTCTCCAACCTGGTCTCGCTGCCGCTGATGAACCTGGGCGGCCTGATCCTGGAAGAGGCGCCCGACCGCGACGCCTGGGGCGTGCTGGGGGCGGTCTTCCTGAGCTACTTCCTAGTCCCCTTCCAGGGCTGGGCCGCCCTGAAGGGCCTGATCGAGAAGGACGAGGGCCCCTGGTACCGCACCCCCAAGACCGGGCACATGACCGGCCCCATCCGCCACCTGCCCAACCTGCAGCTGCTCGGCCGGCTGCTGATGAAGCGGCTGACCCCTGGAGGCCGGCCGGGAGGCCGCGGGCCTTCGGCCCCTCGCCAGGCCCCCGGCGGGCCCTTCTTCCCGGGCGGCTCCCGCCGGCTGGGCTGGGTCGTGCTGGGGACCGTCTTCACCACCCTGGGCAGCCTGGCGCTGTCGGCCTTCAACGCTCCCGTCGCCTACGCCAACCCAGGCAGCCTCTACCTGCAGACCGGGTTCGGGCTCGCCTCGGCCCCCGGCTCCACGCCGTCGGTCGCCGTGATCACCAACAACCTGCCCGGCCTGACCTGGACCTCGGCCGCCACCTACCCGGCCGGGACCACCGTCGGCGCCGGGACCTACACCTTCACCCTCGACCGGACCGCCGCCACCTGCGGCAACGGCGGGATCAACGCCTGCAACATCACCGTGAAGTTCGGCTACTGCGAGGCGCCCTGCACCACCCAGACGGTGCAGGCGACGCTCACCGGCACCATGATCGACACCTCGCCGAACCCGTTCGTGATGACCGCGAGCAGCGTGCCCGCGTTCACGATGACCGGCACCGGGCCCTTCGAGCTCTTCATCAGCATCAGCACGACCGGCGCCAACGGCCACAACTTCACGCTGAGCCACGGCGGCAACACCCCCAGCGTCAACGACAGCAACCTGGCGCTGCCCGCGATCACCGTCCCCGAGCACCTGCTGCCGGTGCTCGGCCTCGCCCTGGTGCTGCCGCTGCTGGCGGCGGCCTGGTCCCGGCGCCGGCGTCACCCGCTGGCCGCCGGATGAGCCAGGCCCGCCCGGTCTACGGCTACCTGCTCGCGATCACCTGCGGCATGCTGCTGGTGCTCCCCTTCGTCACCACCTTCGACGACTTCCTGACCGCGGCCGTCATCAACGCCGGCCTGGACAGCGGGCTGCGCTGGGTGGTGCCGGCCGAGGTGCGCGTCGTGGTCTCGCTGCTCGACCTGGCCGGCGTGCGCGCCTACGCCGCCGGCGACCGGATCGTCCTGGACGGGCATCTGCAGGCCCTGTTCATCTCCTGGAACTGCATCGGCTGGCAGAGCCTGATCCTGCTGGCGGTGTCGCTGGTCACCGGCCTCCGCGGCCGCCACCCCTGGGAGGCCCGCGCCCAGGTGGTGCTGATCGGCATCGGCGGAACCGTGCTGGTCAACCTGGCCCGCGTCTTCCTGGTCTGCCTGCTGGCCGCCCTGGCCGGCTACGTGCCGGCCGTCATCTTCCACGACTACGGCGGGACGCTGATGACGGTGGCCTGGCTGTTCGCCTTCTGGGCCGGCGCCCACCGCTACCTGCTGACTCCCTCGCCCGCAACAGCCACCGCGTAGAAACCCGGGCCCCGGAGGGGCCAAACTCCTGCGGGTGAGCCTCTGGCGCGACCGCGACTTCCTCAAATACTGGTCGGCGACCGTCCTCGGCGGCTTCGGCAACCAGGTGACCTTCCTGGCCATGCCGCTGGTGGCGGTGATCAGCCTCCACGCCACCGCCACTCAGACCGGCGTGCTCAGAGCCACGGTCTCGTTGCCCAACCTGGTCTTCGGGCTGCTTATCGGCGTCTGGGTCGATCGCGTGCGCCGCCATCCGCTGCTGATCGCCTCCGCCCTCGGGTACGCCGCGATCCTCGCCACAGTGCCCCTTGCCGCGCTCTTCCACGTCCTGACGCTGGTTCAGGTCTACGCGGTGTCCTTCGCGGCCGGCAGCGCGGGGCTGGTGGGCTGGATGGCCGCCACCGCCTACGTGCCGACCCTGATCGGCCGCGAGCGGCTGGTGGAGGCCAACAGCAGGGTCGCCACCACCGGCTCGACCATCCAGATCGTCGGTCCGAGCGCGGCCGGCGTGTTGGTGCAACTGGTGACGGCGCCGATCGCGGTCGTCGCCGACGCGGTTCTGGAGGTCGGCGCCGCTCTCATCTACGTGACCATCCGGCGGCCGGAACCGCCACCTGCACGGGGCCGGCGGCGACGGCTGCGGGAGGAGGTGGCCGAGGGCTTGCGGGCGGTCGCCAGGCACCGGTTCCTGCGCCTGATCGTCCTGATCGTCGGCAGCTTCAACTTCTTCTCCGGCCTGGCGCAGGCCGTGTTCGTCCTCTTCATGGTCCGCGAGCTGCGGCTGCCGCCGGCGACTATCGGCCTGGTATTCGCCGTCACCGGTCCGGGCGCGCTGATCGGCGCCCTGCTGGCGCCGCGCCTGGCCCGCCGGGTCGGTATGGGGTGGACCATCATGCTCGGAGGCCTGCTCTTCGGGACGGGCTGGGCGGTGATGCCGCTGGCATCCGGCTCCCGGCCGGTGGCGACGCTGATCCTGATGGCGGGCCAGCTCGCGCTCTTCACGGGCTCCATGGTGGCCAACATCAACCTGGGCAGCCTGCGGCAGGCGATCACGCCGGACCGTCTTCAGGGCCGGGTCCAGGCCAGCATGCTGCTGGTAGTCCAGGGCGTGGTCCCACCGGCCGCGCTGCTGGGGGGCGTCCTCGGACAGAGCTTCGGACTCCGCCCAGCCCTGGGCGTGGCGGCGATCGGCAGCCTGCTGGCGATGGCGTTCCTCGCCACCTCCCCATTGCGGCGGCTGCGGACGGTCGCGGACGCCGGCGCGGTGGGACAATCCGCCGGCGTTGAGCAGGCCTGAAGGCGCCAACCGGGCCCTGGTCCTCGGGCTTCTGAGCCTGGTCGTCGGCCTGCTGGGCCCGTTCGCGGTTTGGGCCGGCGTGCGCTCCCTCCGCGGGCGGGCCTCGGTGCGGGCCTGGATCGGTCTGGTCTCAGGCGCCGTCGCGACCGGATTTGCCCTCCTCGGGATCGGCTGGTTCCTGGCTTCGGCACTGCTGTGAGGCGCGCCGCGGCCGGCCTCCTGGTCGCGGTCCTGGCGCTCCTGAGCTACCCGGGCGCCGACCTCGCCGCTCTCCACGCCCGCCTGCGCCGGTCACCGGCGGCGCTGGACTCCGGGGGGGCCCCATTGCCCTGGCTGCACGTCGAGCATCCGCCCCGCGGAACAGCGTTCATCGCCGATCCCGAGGGCCGGCGCGTGATCCTGCGGGGAGTGGTGGCAGGCGGCCTGATGGACTTCTGGTCGGGCAGTGATTCCGGCGACGAGAGCCCGCCGCCCCTCTTTCCGATCGACCCCGCCGCCTACGAGCAGGGCCGCTGCCCGGCGAACTTCGCGACCGTCCGGGTGCCGCCGCTCTGCCGCAACGACCTGGCCGAGATGAGCCAGCTGGGTTTCAACGTGCTTCGCCTGGCGCTCTCCTGGAGCCTGCTCGAGCCGCAGCCCGGCGCCTACGACCGGACGTACCTCGACCGCGTCGCGCAGGTGGTCGGCTGGGCGCGCGCGGAGGGGGTCTACGTGATGCTGGACATGCACGAGAACG
>DATGVT010000123.1:0-4533 GCA_035300005.1 Candidatus Acidiferrales bacterium | reverse complement strand
CCACACCGACATGGACGTCGGCCCTCGCGGCGCCATTCCGGCCCTGGCGATCCAGGTCAAGACGGCGCTCAGGCTCGACCGCAGCGGGCTCGCGGTGGCGAGAGCGTTCTATCCCGGCCAACCGCGGCAGCACCCGCGCTTCATCTATGCCGTGCTCTACGTCGAAGAGGCGGCGGTGCACACGGCCTGGCTCGTCCCCAGCTCGGGCTTCAACCGTCTCGCCTACCGGGGCGCCGGGCCCAAAGGCCACGGCGTGGAGCTGGAGTTCATGGCCAGTCCCGTCCGGGACGATCGCTGGGCCTCCTACCGCTGCACGCGCATGGAGGTGGGCGCAAATCTGCTTCGGACCATCCACTCCTTGCGCAGAGGGAATGTGCCCGCCCTGCCCGGCTCGCACGTCCTCTACCGGCGGCCGCCCCGCTAGGACGCCTCGGTCGCTGCCCCGGTTAACGCCGGGGGGTGAGGCTGAACCGCGAACTCGCCCAACCCCGCCCGCTCGTGCAGCCAGCGCAGCGGGTGAGGCGCCCACCAGTTGAGGTCGCCCAGCAGCCGCATCACGGCCGGCACCAGCAGCGCCCTCACGATGGTGGCGTCGATGGCGACCGCGATCGCGAGCCCGATGCCGATCGCCTTGATGATGACCACCTCGGCCAGGCCGAAGGCCATGAAGACGGCCACCATGACGGCCGCCGCCCCCGTGATCAGGCGGCCGCTGCGCTCCAGGCCGTCGGCCACCGCCCGCGTGTTGTCGCCGGTTTGCACGTACTCCTCGTGGATCCGGCTGACCAGCAGCACCTCGTAGTCCATCGACATCCCGAAGACGATCGAGAAGAGGATCACCGGGATGCTGGGGTCGATCGACTGGGGCGTGAACCCGAGGAGTCCTGACAGATGCCCCTGCTGGAAGATCCAGACCAGCGCGCCGAAGGAGGCGCCGATCGAGAGCAGATTGAGCAGCACCGCCTTCAGCGGCAGCACCACCGAACCGGTGAGCAGGAAGAGCACCAGGTAGGTGACCAGCACCACCACGCCCACCGCCAGCGGCGTGCGCCCGGTGATGAAGGCGACGACGTCGAGGTCGATGGCGGTCCCGCCGTCGACCAGGACCTGGCCGCCCTCGCCCACCCCGCGGTCGGCGCGGATGGCCTTCACGATGGCGCGGGCGGCGTCCGAGGTCATGGGCGTGCCGCTGGTCGCGTAGAAGGTGACGATGTGCTTGCCCACCGACGTCTTCAGCGCCTGCTGCACTTCCGCGGGCAGCCTCGAGAGGTCCCCGGTGTACATCGCCTGGTAGTCGGCGCGGCCCAGGCGGGGGTCGAGGTCGTAGATGGAGGTCGTGCGCAGGATGCCCGGAATCGCCGCCACGCGCCGGTCGAGGTCGTACTGGTCGCCGATGCGGGAGGCGGTCAGGGGCGAGCCGTCCGGGTAGTTGACCACCACCGTGAAGGTGGTCTGGTCCCGGCCCGGGAAGTCGGCCACCATCCGGTCGTAGCCCTGGCGCGCCTCCAGCCGGCTGGGCAGCATGTCGACGTCGCCGTTGGCGAGCCTCATCTGCAGGAAGGGCGTGCCCGCCAGCACCAGGAACGCCGTCGTGGGCACCAGCACCCAGATCGGGCGCCGCATCACCCGGCTTGCCAGCCCTCGCCAGAAGCCGCCCTCGGTGGCGGCGCGCCGGCGCAGGCTGGGCAGGTGCAGCCGGTCCACCGCCGGGCCGATGATGGCCAGCAGGGCGGGCAGGAACGTGAGGCCGTAGACCACGGCCAGCGCGACCGCGATGCCGCCGGCGGCGCCCATCGAGGCCATGAAGGTGCCCTGGTAGAAGAGCATGGCCGAGAGCCCGATCGCGACCGTGATCCCGGAGAAGGTGATCGCCCGGCCGGCGGTGGCGACCGTGTTGGCGATGGCGTCCTCGCGGCCGAGGCCCGCTCGCAGCTCGTCGCGGAAGCGGTTGACGATAAACAGCGAGTAGTCGATCGCGACCGCCAGCCCGATCAGCGTCACCACGTTGAGGGCGTACTGGGAGACGTCGGTGAAGCGGGTCAGGAAGAAGGTGCCGGCCACCGCACCCACGATCGTGAGGATGCCCACCCCGAGGGGCAGCCCGGCCGCCACCACCGAGCCGAAGATGATCAGCAGCAGGATCAGGGTCACTGGGAGCGTGATCATCTCCGCCCGCTGGAGGTCGGCTTCCAGAGTGGTGTTGAAGGCGTGGTTGATCGGGACCTGGCCGGTCCCGGTGACCGTCAGGCGGTCGGAGCGGACCTTGCCGCGCAGCGCTGTGTAGTCCTGGTAGGCCTGGGTGCCGGTCGACCTGATGCTGACCTGGACCAGCGCCTCGTGGCCGTCCCGGGAGGTGAAGGCCTGGACCACCTGCGGACTGGGCGTGTTGTAGGGCGAGATGATGCCGGTGACCCGGGAGTCGGACTCGATCGGCGCCAGCGCGGCTGTGACCGCGTCCTTGAAGGCGGCGTCGGTGACCGACAGCGTGGGACTCCGGAACATGAGCAGGAAGCCGGAGCCGGAGCTGGATTTCTTGCCGGACCCCAGCTCGGCGTTGATCAGGCTGTTAGCCCTGGCCGCCTCCAGGTTGCTCCTCACCGGCCCGCCGCTGGAGAGCGTGCCTCCGGAGAGCAGCCCGGCGATCGAGAGGCCCAGCAGGCCGCCCGAGATGACGAGCGTGGCCCACCGGAACCGGTAGACGATCCTCCCCCAGCGCGCGAACACCTTCCCCTCCCAGCTCAGCCGGCGACGCTCGCCAGCGACATCGCGGCCAGGGCGTCGACCGCCGCGTCCGCGTCGAAGTCAGGGTCGACCAGGTTCTGGACGATGATGCCGAGGATGGCCGCCTCGACCGCCCCCGCGATGGCGGGCGCGCGGCGCGGGTCGTCTTCTCGCTCGGCCAGCACCTGGCGGGCGATCGCCTCGACGTAAGCGCGGTCGGACCGCACGAACTCCAGTACACCGGCCCCGATCTCCGGTTCGTGCAGCCCGACCCCGATCAGCTCCACGTACAGCGACTGGAAATCGCGGTGCTCGCGCAGCGAGGCCTTGAAGTGCTCGAACGCGGCCAGGGCGTTGGCCTCGCCCTCGATGCCGTGCCGCTGGAGCTTCATCTGCTCGCAGGTCATCTGGAGGACCGCGAGCACCAGCTGCTCCTTCGACTTGAAGTAGTAGTGGACCAGGCCCTGGGCGACGCCCGCCTCCTCGGCGATGTCCTTGACCGAAGTGTTCTCATAGCCGTTGCGGCTGAGCACGCTGAAGGCGGCCTGAAGGATTCTTTCTCGGGTCTCGGTCGGCAATGACAGCTCCTTTGAGAAGGCTTGGTTGAACGCTCAACCAATTATTGGTTGGTCATTCAACCACACCCCCGAAAGGAATGTCAAGGCGCCTCGTTTTCCTACAGATGGAGGATGCGAAACGCACCAGGGGTGCGAAATGATCGCCCCTTGGACAAAGGAGGGAGCCCGATCGGGCGCTTTCATCGCTTCTACCTTCGGCCGAAGGCCCTGACCTCCGCGCGCTGGGGGCTCGTCCTGCTGGCCGCCGCCGGGCTGGTGGCGCTGCTGGCACTCGAGCTGCGCGCCCCCCAGGCGCTGGCGCTGGCGGCTGCCGTGGGGCTCGCGCTGGTGGTGGGGGCGCTGGTCGCATTCAACTACCTGGCCGCGGCCGGACGCTCGAGCGGCGGCCGGCTCCAGGAGCAGGAGCATCGGCTCCATGAGCTCACGCTCCTGCTGGACGCGGCCCAAGCCCTGGGCGCGACCCTCGACGCCGACAAGATTCTGCGCGCGGCGCTGCGGGCGACGGTTCGCGGCCTGGCCCCCGCGGCCGGCGCGCTAGACCCGCAGGCGTCGTTCCACGCGGTCGCCGGCGAGACGGTGCGGATCACGCAGGTCGAGGACGAGCTCAAGGCGCCAGTCACGGGATTCGAGTACGAGCTCGCGCGCAACCAGGCGGCGCGCGCGGCCATCCGGATCGGGCGGGCCGCCTTCGTCCGGCCGGACCACCTCAGCGGGAAGCTCCTGGAGCTGGCCGAGCGCCAGGGCTGGAAGGTCCTGATCATGGCCCCGGTCTATTCGGACAAGGTTCTGATCGGCCTCCTCGCCGCCGCTCCCCGCGACACCGAGGTGGTCGACCGCCACCGGCTGCGGATGCTGGAGGTGCTGGCCCGGATGACCAGCCTCGCCCTGGGCAACGCCGAGAACTTCCAGCGCGAGCGGCAGGAGGTCGAGCGGGTGGAGACCCGCGACCGGGCGCGGTCGGAGCTCTTCGGCCAGGTCTCGCACGAGCTGCGCGAGCTGCGAGAGCCGCTGGCCTCCCTGCGCAGCCAGCTCCGGCGGCTGCCGGCGGCGGCGCCGCTCACCCCCGACCGGCTCGCCGAGCTGGAGAACCTGATCGCCCGCCTCGAGGCCCACGCCGCCGTCGACGGGCAGACCGGCCTCCCGCTCCTGGAGATCGGCCTGGCCGCGCTGGAGCGCGACCTGGCGCGCTCGGACCGGACGCTGCTCGGCCGCCACACGGTCGCCTACCTGAACC
>DATGVT010000122.1:0-1643 GCA_035300005.1 Candidatus Acidiferrales bacterium | reverse complement strand
GCCAGCGTGACCGGGTTCTCCAGCAGCCGGCGCACCTCGGCCAGGAACTCGGCCGCCTCGGCGCCGTAGACCACCCGGTGGTCGACCGAGGCGGTCATCCGCATCACCTTGCCGGGCCGGACCTGCCCGTCCTCGACCACGGCCTGGTCACTGACACCGCCTACGGCCAGGATCATCGCCTCCGGCTGGTTGACGATGGCCGCGAACTGCTCGACGCCGTAGGTGCCCAGGTTGGAGATGCTGAAGGTGCCGCCCTCCAGGTCCTGGGGAGTGGGGCGCCCGGCCTGGGCACGCTCCACCAGCGCCCGCCGCTCGGTCGAGATCTGGACCAGGTCCTTGCGGTCGGCGTCGCGCAGGACCGGCACCACCAGGCCGTGCGGCTGGGCCACCGCGTAGCCGATGTTGACGCGGCCCTTGAGCTGGACGTGGTCGCCGGCCCAGGCCGCGTTGACCTGCGGGAACGCGCGCAGCCCGAGGGCGCAGGCCCGGATCAGAAGGTCGGGCAGGGAGACCTTCTCCCCGCCGGGGACCGCCTCCCGGACCTGCTTCTGGAGATCGAGCGCGCGCTCCATGCGGACCTCGACGGTGACGTAGAAGTGGGGGACCTCGGCCTTGGACTGGGCCATTCGGCGGGCGATGATCGCCTGCGCCCGGCCCAACTCCTGGCGTTCGACGTCGGGGCCCGCCGGCCGGGCCTCGCGAGCGGCCCGCGCGGGCCGGGCGGGCGCCTTTTCGGCCGCCGCCAGCACGTCCTCCTTCACGATCCGGCCCTCGGGCCCGCTGCCTTTGACGGCGGCCAGGTCAACGCCCATCTCGGCCGCCAGCCGGCGGGCCAGAGGGGAGGCCCTCTGGGCGCCATCGGTAGGCGCCGGCCGCGCGTCGACGGGTGGCTCAGGCCTCTCCGGCTCGGCAGCCTTCGGCTGCGGTCGCGGCTCCTCTCTCTTCGCCTCGGCCTTGGGCGGGCCCGGTTTCTTCTCAGTCCTCGCCGGGGCGGCCTCGCCCGCCTCGCCGATGTGGGCGATCACCTGTCCGACGGGCACCGGCTTGCCCTTGTCGACGACGATCGAGAGCACGCCGTCGGCCTCGGCCTCGATCTCGAAGCTGGCCTTGTCCGACTCCACCTCGGCCAGCACCTCGCCCTTCTTCACCTGGTCGCCGTCCGCCTTCTTCCACTCCAGGACGGTGCCCTCCTCCATGGTGTCGGAGAGCTTCGGCATGTTGACGTCAGTCATGGCGCGGGTTGGCCGCTAGCCTCCGTTCTTGCCGACGGTCTTGAGCGCCATCCGGACGATGTCCTGCGAGGAGGGGATGGCGGCCTTCTCCAGCTGCTGGTTGTAGGGCATCGGCACCTCGGCGCCACCCAGCCGCAGGATGGGGGCGTCCAGGTGGTCGAAGCAGCGCTCCTGGAGGCCGGCCGCGATCTCGGCTGAGACCCCGTAGGTGGGCCAGCCCTCCTCGACGACCAGGCAGCGGCCGGTCTTCCGGACCGACTCCACCAGCGGCTTCCAGTCCAGCGGCCGCAGGCTGCGGAGATCGATCACCTCGGCGTCGACGTCCTGCTCTTCCAGCTGCCTGGCCGCCTCGGTGGCGAGCACCGCCTGTCGGGAGACGCCGATGAGCGTCAGGTCCGAGCCCGAGCGGCG
>DATGVT010000121.1:0-3908 GCA_035300005.1 Candidatus Acidiferrales bacterium | reverse complement strand
CCCAGCGTGAGGGTCCCGCCCACCACCAGGTAGCCTCCCAGGACGAGGACCGAGGCGATGGTCAGCCGGCCGATGAAGTTGACGCCCGGCCCGAAGGTGGAGGCCAGCCGGTTGGACCAGATGTTGGCGTCCCGGTAGCGGCCGTTGACGTCCTCGAAGATCTCCTGGTTGCGCGGCTCGCGGCGGAAGGCGTGCACGGCGCGGATGCCGTTCAGCGACTCCACGTAGTGGACGATCACCAGCGCGATCGCCCTGCGCACCGCGCGGTAGGCGCGCTCCGAGCCGCGCCGGAACCAGGCGGTCAGGACCAGGATGATCGGGAAGGCGACCAGGGTCGCCAGGCCCAGGCGCAGGTCGAGCCGGAGCAGGATGACCGCGATCGCGACCACCGACAGCAGCGAGGTGATGACGATGGTGAGCCCGGTCGCCAGCAGCTCGTTGAGGGCGTCGATGTCGGAGGTCAGGCGGGCGATGATGCGGCCGGACGTGTAGCGCTCGTAGAAGCTGAGCGAGAGCCCCTGCACGTGGGCGAAGAGGCGCACGCGGAGGTCGAAGAGGATGTCCTGGCCGATCCTTCCGGACAGGCGCAGGAAGGCATAGTTGGCGAGCGCGCCCAGCACCATGACGGCCACCAGCACCGCCACCACCTGCTCCAGGGCGGGCAGGTTGGCGCTGGCTCCCGGCCGCACGCCGCGGTCGATGCCGACGCCGACCAGGTAGGGGACCGCGAGCAGCGCGGCCGCGCGGACCACGATCAGGACCGCCGCCAGCGCGAGCTGACCCGCGTAGGGCCGGGCCAGCGAGCCCAGCAGCGTCCGGCTGCGCCGGCGCAGCAGGTTGGAGACGTTGGCCGAGACGTCGTCGACCTCTTCCGAGGCGACGCCCCGCCAGCGGTCGCGGGGCGGGACCTGGGCGGGGTGCACCGAAGCCATCGCCTAACTCACCCTCCCCGCTCGCGGGGAGGGTAGGGAGGGGACGTGCTCTTCCCACTCCTGCGACAGCAGCGCCCGGTAGAGCGGGTAGCGCTCCAGCAGCTCGTGGTGGGTCCCGGTGGCGACCACCCGGCCCTCGTCGATCAGGGCCACCCGGTCGGCCAGTGCCAGCGTGGACGGCCGGTGCACGACCAGGAGCGCGCTGACTCCCTCCAGGACGCTGGCCAGGGCGCCCTCGATGCTGGCCTCCGTGTGGACGTCGACCGAGGAGAGGGGGTCGTCCAGGACCAGGACCTGCGGGTGGCCGAGCACGGCCCGCGCCAGCGCCAGCCGCTGCCGCTGGCCCCCGGACAGCGTGTAGCCCTGCTCGCCCACCCGTGTCTCCAGGCCCCAGGGCAGATCCCAGACGAACTGCGCCTGGGCCACCCGCAGCGCGCGCTTCAGCTCCTCGTCGGAGACGACCGGGCGGCCCATGACCAGGTTCTCGTGGACCGAGGCCGAGAACAGGATGGGATCCTCGAAGGCGACCCCGACGAAGGACCGCAGCGAGCGCAGCTGGAGGTCGCGGACGTCCACCCCGTCCAGGCTGACCTCGCCCTCGCTGACGTCGTACAGCCGCGGCACCAGGGACGCCAGCGTGGTCTTGCCGCAGCCGGTGCGGCCGACCAGCGCCACCGTCTCTCCGGGCCGGATCTCGAGGTCGACGCCGCGCAGGATCCACTCCTGCGAGCCCGGGTAGCGGAAGCCCACACCCGCGAAGCGGACATGGCCCTGCGAGCGCTCCAGCGCGCGGGCCCGCGGCCGGTCGGCGATCTCGGGCCGGGCGTCGAGGACCTCGGCCAGGCGGTCGGAGGCGGTGCGCGCCTCCTCGCTCATGGCCAGGATCCAGCCCAGGGCTTCCATGGGCCAGGTCAGCATGAAGATGAAGAGCATGAAGGCGCCGAGGCCGCCGATCGAGAGCGTGCCGGAGACGACGGCGAAGCCCCCCAGCAGGAGTACCGCGGCCAGGCTGATCTGGGGCGTGAAGCCGAGCAGGGTCCAGAGCCCGGCCCGGATCCGGACCCCCTCCAGGTTGACCTCGCGCAGCTTGTGCGCCTCGCGGCCGAAGCGCTCCTGCATCAGGTCGGCGCGGCCGAAGGCCTTGATGATCCGGACCCCGGTGGCCATCTCCTCGATCACCGTGGTCAGGTCGCCCTGCTGGTCCTGGATCCGGCGCGCGATCAGCCGGTAGCGGGTGAAGAAGATCCGGCTCAGGACGGCGATCGGGAGGGCGAAGGCGCCCACCACCAGCGCCAGCTGCCAGTCCAGCGAGATCAGCATGACCATCACCACCGTGAAGGTCAGAAAGGTCTGCAGGACCCAGATCAGCCCGAAGCCGACGAAGCGGCGGATGGTGTTGATGTCGGACACCGCGCGCGACAGCAGCTGCCCCGACTGCCAGTTGTCGTGGAAGGACACCTGCAGGCCCTGGAGGTGCGCGTAGAGGTCGTTGCGGAGGTCGGTCTCCATCCGGAAGCTGGCCTCCCCCGAGAGGTGGCGGCGGACGAAGAGGAAGACGAACTCCAGCGCGGCGAGGACGAGCAGCAGGGCCCCGTAGGGCAGCATCTCGTCCAGCCGCCGGTGGCTGATCGGGCCGTCGATGACGGCCTTGATCACCAGCGGGATGGCGGTGGCCGCGGCGAGGCTGCCGACCTGGGCGAGGCCGGTGGTGACCACCATGTGCAGGTAGGGGCGCAGGTAAGGCAGGTACCGGCGCAGGGCGACCCAACCCAAGTCCTCGATGCTCCTTCAGCGCCCAAAAAGGGCGCGCGAAACCCTGTGGGGGCGGGAACCCCGAAGTCTAGCTTTTTCCGCCGGACTATTTCCCTCCCCGCTCGCGGGGAGGGTAGGGAGGGGTGGGGTCTGGCGACCGGCGCCGATGCCTCCTGACTTCTAGCTGTTGATCAGCTGCCTGACGAAGTTGGGGTCGAGGTCGTGGGCGAAGGGCCCGCCCGGGTTGGCGACCGTCCAGACGTGGACCATGGCCGGCCCGCTGATGGCGACCGAGAGGAACGGGCAGCCCCGGAAGGGCGAGTTGAGGCCGGCGATCAGGCCGGGAACCGGGGCGATGCAGATGTTGGTGTGGTGGTGCCAGAGCACCAGGGGCCCGGCCAGGTCAGGCCCGCGCTCGCCGATCTTCGACATCTGGAAGAAGGCGCCCAGCAGGACCGGTCCATGGCGCGTGGACCCGTACACCAGCCCCGTCGGGTGATGGGTGTCGACGTGCCCGTCCCGCGGTCTCAGCGCCTCGTTCTGCCAGTGGGCCAGGGGGTCGCCGGGCCCGCTGACCTGCCGATAGCCGGCGGCGTACGCCGCCCGCGGGTCCCCGTAGCCGGCGATCGCCGCCCTGACGTCCGCCAGCAGGCGCTCGGCCGCGGCCTGGTCGGCGGGGGTGGCCGGCCGGTCGTACTCCTCCACCACCGTGACCGGGTTGCCGCCGTGGCCGTGCTCGGCGCTGGCGGCCGCGGGCCGGAAGGAGGCGGCCCAGGGCACGGCGCTGGTGAGCAGGGTCATCAACAGCAGCGCCGCCGTGGCGCCGGTCCAGCGCAGGCCGCGCCGGAAGCCGCGGCCGGCCCGCGCCGGGACCATGACCAGGCCCAGGGCGCAGAGCTCGACCAGCTTGACCGCCAGCCCGGCCTGGTCGGGCCCCTCCCAACCGAAGCCCAGGTAGACCAGGTAGGCGGCGATGGTGGGGACCAGGAGCAGCCCCGCCGCCAGCCGCCACCAGCGCCAGCTGAAGGACAGGTAGGCCAGGGCCAGGAAGAGAACGCCGTTGGCCAGGAAGAGGCCGGCCGTGACCGGCTCGGAAGGGGCGTGCAGGGCCAGGCCCAGGTGGGCCCCGCCGGTGACCGCCAGCAGCGCCGCGGTCAGCCTGGTCAGCGCTCCGGCCGCGGCGTAGGCGGGCCGGCGCCGCATCAGCAGCCAGCCCGCCGCCGG
>DATGVT010000120.1:0-2844 GCA_035300005.1 Candidatus Acidiferrales bacterium | reverse complement strand
TGGCCATGCCGCCCGCCTTCGACCCGGCCACCATCGAGGCCGGCTGGTACGAGCGCTGGGAGAAGGCCGGCCTCTTTGTCGCCGACCGGGACTCGAGTCGGGAGAAGTTCACGATCTGCCTGCCGCCGCCCAACGTGACCGGCGAACTCCACATGGGCCACGCCACCAACGGCTCGGTCCAGGATGCCTGGGCGCGCTACCGTCGGATGACCGGCCATGAGGTGCTCTTCCTGCCCGGCACCGACCATGCCGCCATCGCCACCCAGAACGTCATCGAGCGCCAGCTCGCGCAGGAGGGCACCACCAAGGAGGAGCTGGGCCGCGATGCCTTCAGCGCCCGCGTCCAGGCCTGGTACGACAGCGTGGGTGCGACCATCGTCAGCCAGTACCGCGAGCTGGGTGCGTCTCTGGACTGGACCCGCCTGCGCTTCACGATGGACCCGGCCTACGTTCGCGCCGTGCTCACCGCCTTCGTGCGCTTCTACGAAAAGGGCTGGCTTTACCGCGGCCCGCGCATCGTCAACTGGTGCCCGCGCTGCCTCTCGGCCATCTCCGACCTGGAGGTCGAGTGGCGCGAGCACAAGGACACGCTCTACTTCATCCGCTACCCGATCGAAGGTTCAGACGAGTCTCTGACCATTGCCACAGTTCGCCCGGAGACCATGCTGGCCGACACCGGGGTCGCCGTTCATCCGAATGACGGGCGCTACCGCAAGCTGGTCGGCAGGCAGGCGGTGCTGCCGCTGGTCGGCCGCCGGCTGCCTGTGGTCGCAGACGACGCGGTGCAAAAGGAGTTCGGCACCGGCGCGCTCAAGGTCACGCCTGGCCACGACCAGCTCGACTACGAGATCGGCGAGCGCCACCGGCTGGAGATCATCAGCGCCATGCATCCGGACGGACGCATGAAAGTCCCAGAACTGCCCGCCTACGACGGCCGTCCGGCTGTGGAGGCTCGCGAGCTGGTCGTACGCGACCTCGAGGCGGAGGGCTTCCTCGAGAAGACGGAGCCCTACGCGCACATGGTCGGCCACTGTGACCGCTGCGGGACGGTGATCGAGCCGCTGATCTCCGAGCAGTGGTGGCTCCGCATGGGCGAGATGGCGCGGGCCGCCGAAGCCGCCAGCCGCAGCGGCAAAGTGCGCTGGCACCCCGAGCGCTATGAGCGCACCTACCTGGACTGGCTGCACGGGCTGCGCGACTGGTGCGTCTCCCGGCAGCTCTGGCTCGGGCACCGGATCCCCGTCTACACCTGCGCCAAAGGCCACGTGACGGCAGCCGTCGACCCGCCTTCCGCCTGCCCGGGCTGCGGTGAAACCCAGCTGATCCAGGACCCGGACGTGCTCGATACGTGGTTCTCGTCGGCGCTTTGGCCCTACGCCACCCTGGGCTGGCCGGAGGCGACCGAGGACCTGCGCGCCTTCTATCCAACCTCTCTGAACTGCACCGCGCGCGGCATCATCAACCTCTGGGTCAGCCGAATGATCATGACCGGCCTCGAGTTCACGGGCGGGGTTCCCTTCACGGACGTCGCCATCCACTGCACCATCCTCAGCCGCGACGGGCGCGTCATGAGCAAGTCGCGGCCGGAGACCGTGGTCGACCCTCGCCAGATGATCCGCCGCTATGGGGCCGACGCGCTGCGCGCCTGGTGCGCCCTGGTGGCCATGTCCAGCCAGGACGTCCGCTTCGACGAATCGCGGATCGAGGGCTTCCGGCGCTTCTCGAACAAGCTCTGGAACGCCACCCGCCTCGTCCTCTCTGGGCTGGGCACCGAGACTCCTCCGCCGCCTGCGCCGGACGCCAGCCTGGAGCTGGAGGACCGGTGGATTCTCGCTGAACTCCAGTCTGTCATCGAGAAAGTCAGCGCCGGGATAGAGGGATTCTTCTTCGAGGGGTCGATCTCCTCCGCCTACGACTTCGCCTGGCATGAGTTTTGCGATTGGTACCTGGAGGCCGCCAAGGCGAGACTCCGCGACGGAGATCCAGCAGCCAGGGCGGTGGCCCTCTACGTTCTCGATGTCCTCTTGCGCTTGTTGCACCCATTCATGCCATTCGTCACCGAGGAGCTCTGGCATCACCTGCCGGGCGATAGGGATTTCCTGGTCCGGGCCCGATGGCCTTCAGCTGACGAACGTCTCCTCGATCCGGTGTCGGTGGCTGCCTTCAGGGCGGTCAAGCACGAAGTCAGTGAGATTCGGGCCACCCGCAAAGCTCTCGGCCTCCCGGCCATCGGAGGCAAGTACCTGCCGCCTCCACGGATGGATGCCGCGTCCACAGCCCTCGTGATCACACTGGGTGAACTCCCTATCACTGGCGAAGTGGCAGGCGATGGAGTTGCCCTCGCCTCTGGGGGGCGGGTCTGGCTGCCAAGTGCGGCACGGAGTCCGGTCGGCATTCAGCGCGACGCCGAGACAAAACGCGCCTCGCATCGGCTGGAGCTCCTCGAGGCGAAGCTCGGCGACGCGAATTTCAGGACGAAAGCGTCGCCGGAGGCGGTTGCGAAGGCCAGGGCTCAGGCTGACGAGCTCAGGGCCAAGATCGCGCGACTCTTCAGCCAGTAATCGGAACCTAAGCTTCTTTCTGCAGGGTGCTAAAAGGGGGCATCGGATGATCTGGCGATCCTGGAGCGCCGAGGGGCCAGCCAGCGGGTGGCGGGCTAGGAGCGCATCTGGAAGATGCGTGAGGACGGCCGCCGGGGCCCGCTGGCAGCCATCGCGGCCGCAGCCGGGGGCCCCGCCCGAAGGGAAGGGGTGGCGGGTCCAGAGGGCCGATGCCGCCGTCAGGCGGGCAACCCTCTTTTCAGCGGCCTGCTGATGCTTCTGCTGCTGCCCGCCGGCCTGCTGG
>DATGVT010000119.1:0-4992 GCA_035300005.1 Candidatus Acidiferrales bacterium | reverse complement strand
AGCAGGCCTCGCCAGAGCCGGCGCGAGCGCCCGGGCCGGGTGCGCGCCGCGGCCAGCCGAAGCGTTTCCCGGCCCGAAGCGTACATGCGTTCGCCAGCATAGCGAACCGATGTTCGGCGGTCAAGGCCTCCGAACAAAAGTTTGCATTCGCCGCCGCGACCTGCTAGGATGGCGGCTGCCCCGCCATCGATCAGTCGATCACACCTGCGAGGAGCGAGCGTTGAACCAAGACCTGAGCGAGCGCCAGGGCAAGATCCTGGACTACATCCGTTACGTCACCCGCGTCCGCAACTACCCGCCCAGCGTCCGGGAGATCGGGCAGGCGGTCGGGCTGAGCTCCAGCTCCACGGTGCACAACCACCTGAACCAGCTGGAGCGCCGGGGCCTGATCAAGCGCGACCCCAGCAAGTCCCGCACCGTGCAGCTGGTTGAGGACTCCCAGGTGGAGGAGAAGCGCCGCGGCGCCCTGGCCGTGCCCGTGGTGGGCAGCGTGGCGGCCGGCGCCCCGATCCTGGCCGAGCAGAACATCGAAGACCACGTCCTGCTCTCCCGCGACCTGGCCCAGGAGGGCTGGTTCCTCCTCCGCGTGCGGGGCGACAGCATGGTCAACGCCGGCATCCTGGACCAGGACCTGGTCCTGGTCCGCCCCCAGCCCGAAGCGCCCAACGGCAGCATCGTGGTCGCCCTGGTGGAGGGCGAGGCGACGGTCAAGCGGCTGGAGAAGACGAACGGGCAGGTCCGCCTGCTGCCCGAGAACCCGGCCTACGAGCCGATCGTCACCCGCGGCGCGACCCTGGTCGGCGCCGTGCGGGGCGTGCTGAGGATCTTCCGCTAGCGTCCTGCTCCGGGGGGCGGGACGCTAGCCCCCCCGCCGGTAGGGTTCGAAGCGGTGCAGCGCTTGCCTGGGCGCCCAGCCCCAGGCACGCGTGCCCCCCTCCGCGTACTCGGTTCGCTCCAGGCCTCCCAGCTGCCGCAGCTCGGCCAGCACCTTCTCGCGGCCGTAGGGGACCAGCAGCTCGACCCTGACCGCCTCCGGCCGGCTGGCCCGCTCCAGCGCCTCCTGCAGTCCGCCCAGGCCGCTGCGCTGGAGGGCCGAGACCGGCACCGCGCCCGGGAATAGCTCGCCCAGCCGCTGGAGGGTCCGCCGACGGGCGGCCGGACCCAGCAGGTCCACCTTGTTGAGGGCGACCACCCGCGGCTTGCCGGCCGCCTCCAGCTGCCCCAGCACCTCCTCCACGGTGGCCGCCTGGGCGGCCGCCGAGGGCGAGCTCACGTCCACCACCTGCAGCACCAGGTCGGCGTGGGTGACCTCCTCCAGCGTGGCGCGGAAGGCGGCCACCAGGCTGGTCGGCAGCTTCTGGATGAAGCCGACGGTGTCCGTCATCAGCACCTCCCTCCCCCGCCCCAGGCGCAGGCGGCGGGTGGTCGGGTCCAAGGTGGCGAAGACCTGCTGGCCGGCGCCCACACCGGCGCCGGTGAGCGCGTTCAGCAGCGTGGACTTGCCGGCGTTGGTATAGCCGACGATGGCGACCGTCGGCCGGGGCGAGCGCCGGCGGCCGCTGCGCTGCTGCCCGCGCTGCGAACGGACCTGCTCGATCTCGCGCTCCAGGTCCCGGATCCGCTTCCGGATCCGGCGCCGCTCGACCTCGATCTGCTGCTCGCCAGGGCCCCCGCGGGCGCCCAGCCCGCCCCGCTGCCCGCCCCGCTGCCCACCCACCTGGCGGTCGTAGGCGTAGGCGCCGATCAGCCGGGGCAGCAGGTGGTGCAGCCGAGCCGACTCCACCTGCAGGCGGCCCTCTCGGGTGCGGGCGTGCTGGGCGAAGATCTCCAGGATCACCTCGGTCCGGTCCGGCACCCGGGCCCGGAGCTCGCGCTCCAGGTTCCGCTGCTGGCGGGGGGAGAGGTCCTCGTTGCAGATCAGCAGGTCGTAGGCATCCTCCGACTTGAGGGACTTCAGCTCCTCGACCTTGCCCCGCCCGATGAAGAGCGCCGGCTCCGGCTGGCCGCGCCGCTGGACCTCGCTGCCCACCACCTCGGCGCCGGCCGTGCGCGCCAGCTCGGCCAGCTCCGCCATCTGCACCGCGGTCGCGCTCGCCGTCGCCTCCGGCAGCTGCACCCCGACCAGGTAGGCCCGCTCGCGAGGGGGCCGGGTCTCGATCAGACCTTCAGCTTCCTCAGGCGCTCCAGGGCCTCGTCCAGGCGGGCGTCGGGCGCGGTCACCGAGAGCCGGAAGTAGCCCTCCCCGTGGGGTCCGAAGCCGACCCCGGGGGTGAGGTTGACCCCGGCCTGGTCGAGCACCGCCCTGGCGAACCCGATCGAGTCGTAGCCGGGCGGCACCGGCGCCCAGACGTAGAAGGTGGCCCGGGGCGGCTCCAGGCGCCAGCCCAGCGAGTTGAGGACGTCGGCCACCTTGCGGTGGCGGCGGGCATAGACCTGGCAGGCCGCCCGGGTGTCCTCCTCCCCGCCGCGAAGCGCCTCCACGGCGGCCCACTGCACGGCCTGGAAGATCCCGGAGTCGATGTTGGTCTTCAGCTGACCGAGCAGGCGGACCAGGTCGGCCCGGCCGCAGACCCAGCCGACCCGCCAGCCGGTCATGTTGAAGGTCTTGGAGAGGGAGTGGAACTCCAGCCCCACGTCCCTGCCCCCCGGCACCTCGAGCAGGCTGGCCGGACGGTAGCCGCCGAAGGCGATCTCCGAATAGGGGAAGTCGTGGCAGAGGATGATCTCGTGCTCCCGGCAGAACTCCACCGCCCGGGCCAGGAAGTCGCGGCCGGCCACCGCCCCGGTCGGGTTGTTCGGGTAGTTGAGCCACATCAGCTTGGCCCGCCGGGCGGCCTGCGGCGGGATGGCGTCCAGGTCGGGCAGCCAGCCGTTCTCGGCGGTCAGCGGCATCAGGTGCGCCTCCCCCTCCGCCATCAGTGCGCCGGTCACGTAGATCGGGTAGCCGGGGCTGGGCGCCAGCACCAGGTCGCCGGGGTCGACGAAGGCGAAGGGGACGTGGCTGATGCCGTCCTTGGAGCCCAGCGTGGGCAGGACCTCGCTGACCGGGTCGAGCGCCACCCCGAAGCGCCGCCGGTACCAGTCGGCGATCGCCTGCCGCAGGTCGGCCAGGCCGAAGTAGGACGGGTACTGATGGTTGGCGGGGTCGAGCGCCGCTTCCTGGAGCGCGTCGACGATCCGCCTCGGCGTGGGCAGGTCGGGATCCCCGATTCCCAGGGAGATCACGTCCACCCCCGCGGCCCGCTTGGCGGCAACCTGGCGGTCGATCTCGGCGAACAGGTAGGGTGGGATCAGGCCCAGGCGGCGGGCGGCGACGCCGGTGGCGTCGCTCACGAAAGCTCGGTCCTCAGGCGATCCAGGATAGCGGGGAGCGGATCGGGCTCGGCGTCAAACCAGCTGATCGTCTGGTCCCGCCGCCACCAGCTGAGCTGGCGGCGGGCGTAGCGCCGGTTGGCCTGGGCCATCCGCAGCGGCAGCTGCTCCTGGCTCAGCTCCCCGCGCAGGTGCTGGACAGCCTCCGCGTAGCCGATGCCAGTCAGCACCGGCGCCGCTGCCGGCACCCCGGCCGCCAGCGCCTGCCTCGTCTCCTCGACCAGGCCCCGGCGGACCTGCTCCCGGCTCCGCTCCTGGAGGCGCCGCGCGATCACCTCGGGGGCAGCCTGGAGGCCGATCCGGACCGGCTCCCAGGCGGGTGGCTGCCGGCGCTGGAGCCGCGCGAGCGGGGGTCCGGCCGCCTCCAGGACCTCGATCGCGCGCACGAGCCGGACGCGGTTGCGAGGATCGACGCCGGCCTCGGGGTCGAGGCGGCGCAGGAGACCCACCAGCTCGTCGCTGGGCAGCGCCTCCAGCTCCCGCCGCCGCTCCGGCCGGGGCGGCACCTCGGCCAGGGTGAAGCCGAAGCAGAGCGCGTCCACGTAGAGCATGGTGCCCCCCTCCACCACCGGCAGCCGGCCGCGGCCGCCGATGTCCGCGATGGCGGCCCGGGCCGCGGCCAGCCACTGGAAGACGTTGAAGGCCGACTCCGGATCGACCAGGTCCAGCAGGTGGTAGGGGACCCGCTCCCGCCACTCGGGCGGCGGCTTGTTGGTGGCGATGTCCAGCCGCCGGTAGACCTGCCGCGAGTCGGCGACCACCACCTCGCCGTCCAGCTCCCGCGCCACCTCGAAGGCCACGCGCGACTTGCCGATGCCGGTCGGGCCCAGGAGGACCGGGACCTTCAGGTCAGTAGTTGCGGCGGAAGTGCCGCTTCAACTCCTGCCAGTCCAGCAGCAGCCGGGTCGGGCGCCCGTGCGGGCAGGTGACCGCCTCCGTGGCCGCCTCCAGCTCCTGCAGCAGCCGGCGCTGCTCGGCGGGCTCGAGGGGGTCTCCGAAGCGCACCGCCGAGTGGCAGGCCAGCGAGACCGCCGCCTTCTCCAGGGCGCCGCCGTCCCGGCCTTCGGCCAGCGCGGCCAGCATCTCCTCCAGCGCGGCCAGCGCCCGCCCGGGCGGGGTCTCCACCGGCGAGGCCAGCACCCGGAGGGAGCGGGGCCCGAACTCCTCCAGCTCGAAGCCGAGCGCCTCCAGGTGAGGCCGGTGCTCGGCGGCCGCCGCCAGCTGGCTCGGGTCCACCTGCAGGGTCTGCGGGATGAGCAGCGGCTGCGATGGTCCCGGCGCCCCGCGCAGGCGCTCCCGGAAGCGGTTGTAGAGGACGCGCTCGTGGGCCGCGTGCTGATCGACCAGGACGACCCCCTCCGGGCCCTCCGCGACCAGGTAGCCGTCCTGGACCTGGCCCAACGGCCGCAGCGCGCCCCCGCTGGGGAGCGCCGTCGCCGGCTCGGCCAGCGGCAGCGCGGGCGCGTCCGGCCGAGGCTCCAGGGCAGCGCCTGGGGCAGGGGCCGCGCCGGCATCCACCCGCAGCGAGAGGCGGTACGGCCCGCTGCCGGCCAGCGCCGCCCGCACCGCCCTCTGGACGGCGCCGAACACGGCACCCTCCTCGCGAAAGCGGACCTCCCG
>DATGVT010000118.1:0-3550 GCA_035300005.1 Candidatus Acidiferrales bacterium | reverse complement strand
CATGAACATGGTGTTCAGCTGCGCGTCATTGATGCCCGCGGAGGTGTAGCCGACGTTCTCACCGGCGTTGTTGCCCAGGCCGCACGCCAGGTCGAGAGTGGGCCCGTTGGTATGGCTGATGTACCCCTGGGCCGCCATCCTCTGGGCGTTCTGGATGGCCACGTTGGCCAGGCAGGGACTCCAGGCTAGGGGCGGCAGGCCGTTCTGGGCGCGGTCCTGGTTGATGAGGGCCTGCTGGGTCGAGCCCGTCGCGGGCGGCGGCAGGGTGGGTCGCGGTGGGAGAGCGGGGGCGGGAGCGGGCGCAACTTGTGGTGCCGGCGCCGCCGGGGTGGGTGTGGCGACGGGCGGCCGGACCGGCCGGCGGCGAAGGCGATTCCAGTCGATAGGAGAGCCATCCGAGGAGGCAAACGTGACGGCCACGTAGTCGCGCTGGGCCGTCGGATGGTTCAGGAGGAAGGCCCCAGGGAGCGCAATCAGGATGCCGGCGCCGATCGCCAACCCCAGCCGCCGGGAAGGCAGCCCCATGACTCGTATGACGCGATTGACCCGCTCGTCCTTGCGCTAGCCGAAAGCCCCACTCTCCCCCCGAGGAGGGGAAGGAGAGTGGGGAGCGCAGGTTGCCGGGGTTGTGTTACGAGTCAGCCAGTCGCCGGCCGACGATCAGCATGGCGCCCAGGACCAGCAGGCCCAGGGCAAGCGCTTCGGGCGTTCCCAGCGGCGCGGTGGGGATACCGCCCGACTTAGTCCCGCTCACAATGGCGCGCAGCGGGGTGCCGAAACTGGCCAGCTTGACCGCTCCCAGGTCGTCCAGGGTGAGGTCATAGGTGACGGCCGCCGCCGGCGCGTTCAGGGTCATGTAGGTGAACCACCCATCCGGCCGGACCCAGCCCATGTTGCGATCGGTGGAGAGGTCTCGGAAGAGCTGGGTGTTCATCGGCTCCTGGAACGCGACCTGGAAGCCGGGCGCGACCTGCTTGCCCACCGGGGATTCGCCGATCACCGCATTCAGATCCGAGGTGTTGACCGCCTGGTCCGTAAGCAAGAAGAGGTCGGCGTTGACGGTCTGGCCGTCGAGGGCCAGCACTTCGAAGGGCACCCATGGACGGGGGGTCCGCATGGTGATCAGCACCGGCGAGCCGTCGCCGGACAGCTGGTGACGCGCCTGGGCCCGAGCGGTGTTGTACTTGGCCGCCATGAAGATCGGGCTGCCGCCGGCGTAGCCGAGGATGTGATCGTGGCTGTCCGCGTCCACCACGAAGCCGTTCTGGGCAGCCCAGGTCAGTACTTGCTGGCCGCTGCCCCTCAGCACCGTGATGTCGAGCGCCTCGACCTGGACCTGCTGCAGGACCTCGGCCGCGGCAGGGGTCGCGGCCTGGTCAGCGCCGAAGAAGAGGGCCCGCGGCGGCAGGGGGTGTGATTCGCGGTTGAGGCGCTGTAGTGTCCAGGCGCCGCCTTCCTCGACCTTGTCCGGGACCGCGGGCAGCGGGACGATCCAGCCCAGGCTCGAGACGTCGCCCGAATAGGTGAAGCTGGTCAGGTAATGTTCCACTCCATCGTGCCAGGCAACCAGGGTGGTGGCGCGTTCGAGGCGGATCGCCCCGTTGGGGGCGACCAGCCCGCCACAGGCCGCGGCAGGCAGCGTTTGCGCGAGGACGAACGCGAGGCTGGCGACGGCGCCGGGGATGACTTTCTTCAACATGGCTTCCTCCCAGCTTCTGGGTGTTGGACTTTACTTACAGACGGGGGAGTGGGCCGGAAGTTCCCGCCGGGGGCTGGGCATGGAAACTGAGATCCGGCTCCCGCCTCCCCTGGATGTGGCCGCCTCGCTGGAGATGTTCCGGCGGGCCGGGGACGACGGCATGGACCGGTGGGATGGTACGACGGCGGTGCGCACGGTCCAGCTCGATGGCCGGGTGGCTGCTTACACCTTGACGACGTACGGCTCGCTGTCGGGGCCCCGGGTTGTGGTCGCCACCGACCACGCTGGCGACCTGGAGGCGGTGACGCAGCTGGCCTTGCGCACCTTCGTCGCCGATGAGGAGGCGCTGGCGCGCTTGCGGGCGATCGACCCCGTGGTCGCGGCCCTCGATGAGCGTTATCCAGGAGTGCGCCCGGTGCGCCAACTCGATCTGCTAGGCGCATTGGTGCGCTCCATCAGCGCCCAGCAGGTCAACCTGGAATTCGCCACGGTGACCCGCCGACGGCTGGCCGAAGCCTTTGGCCGGCGTTATGCGGTGGACGGATTCCAGGCGTGGCGGCTCGATGCCGCGGTGTTGGCTGGCCTGTGCGTGGCCGATCTTCGGGCGCTGCAGTTCAGCAACCGAAAGGCCGAGTACATCATCGGCGCGGCCCAGGCCATCGCGGCCGGAGCGATATCGCTCCCGGTGCTCGAGGGACTACCCGACGATGAGGTCATCAGCCGGCTCACCGCTCTGCGCGGCATCGGGCTATGGACGGCGGAATGGCTGCTGGCCCGGACCTTGGGCAGGCCCCGGGTGGTCGCCGGTGACCTGGGCGTACGGAAGGCGATCGGACTGCTCTATCGGGACGGCGCCCTGCCCGGCGAAGCCGACGTTCGCTCGGCGACCGCGCACTGGGGTGATGGCGCGGGTATCGCGCAGGCCTTAGCGCTTCACGCCCTGGCGGCGGCGGGCACGCGGCGGGCGGCATCCTCGAAAGTCAGGCCCCGGTCCCAATAGGCGTTGAACGCGGTCTTGAGGACCGTGGCCAGCGAGGGATGCTCGACCACCACGATGGTGAGGTCCGACTGGTCGCCCACCGGATCCTGCATCCCGAACATGACGATGGTCTCATCGATGATGACCAGCTTCAGCGGGAGCTCGGGCACGAACCGGGCGCCCTCGCCAGATTCGATGAACCGCCGGACGCCGGCGGTCGTCGCCGGATCGTCGAAGATGGAGAACTCATACACACTACGCGCCTTGTGGGACTCGGCGACGTCGAGGCCTTCGATGTTCTCTTGCGGAGGCTTGGCATAGGGGGGCTTGGTGAAGACCAGGATCTCGTCCTTCACGGAGGCCTGCAGCTCGGTGAAGCGAGCGTTGATGGTCCCGGGGTCGCGCAGGACTTCGATGTACTCGAGGGGATCGGTGTGCAGCTGGCCCGCTTGAAAGAGGGGGGAGAGCTCATCGATGACGGCAGCCGCCTGGTGCTCGAGGCTGGAGAGCTGCGTTCGGTGGAGGCCCAGCAACTGCTGAACCGCCAGGTCGGGGTCGGTGGCTGCGTATTTGACGACTGACCCGGGCCGGGCGCCGGCCAGCCCTTTCTCCACCAGGCTGCCCAGAACGTCGTAGATCCGCTGCCGGGGGACACCCGCCTCCCGGGCCACCTGGGCGGCCGTAAACGAATCGCGGCCCATCAGGGCCACGTAGGCGCGGGCCTCGTAGCTGGTTAGCCCCAGCCGCGTCAGCTGGCCGACAGTTCTGGGCCGGTCCACAGCCGAACAATAGGAACCACGGAACGTGGTGTCAAGCAAAATCGCGCAATTTAGGCGCTCACAATACCTTGACACCATCGGTCGTGGTGCGAT
>DATGVT010000117.1:0-3896 GCA_035300005.1 Candidatus Acidiferrales bacterium | reverse complement strand
CCATCCGGCAGAGCCGGGCCCGCTACCTGCTCCTGATCAACGCCGACGCCATGGTGACCCCCGGCTGCCTGGACGGGCTGCTCGGGTGCCTGGACGCCGACCCGCGGGCGGCGGTGGCCGGCCCCCGGCTGGCCTACGCGGACGGCGCCTTCCAGCGCTGGACGGCCGGCCGCGAGCCCGGCCTGGGCCCGGCCCTCGTGCATCACCTGGCGCTGGACCGGCTGCTGCCCGGCTTCGCGCGCCGGGGGCTCTACCTGGGGCGGGACCTGAAGGAGGCCGTCCGGGTGGACTGGGTCTCCAGCGCCTGCCTGCTGGTCCGGCGTTCGGCCCTGGATGAGATCGGGCTGCTGGACGAGCGGATCTTCACCTACATGGACGACGTCGACGCCTGCCGGCGGCTCCGCGCCGCGGGCTGGAGCGTCTGGTACTGGCCGGCGGCGCAGGCCGTCCACTACATGGGGCAGAGCGTCCGGCGCCTGACCGGAAACGTCTCCCCGGCCGCGGTGCGCAGCTTCCACGACTACTTCCGCCGCCGGCACGGGCGCGCCGCCCTGGCCGGCCTGCGGGCCATCGAGGCGGTCGGGTTCGGGGGCCGCGCGGCCGCCTTCAGGCTGGCGCAGCTCGTCCGCCGCGATCCCGGCCTCTCCGACCGGGCCCGGGCTCACTGGACCTACTTCAAGCTGGCGCTGGAGCGCGGGCAGCGTGCCTGACTCCACCCTGCTCAGCCACCGGCAACGGGTCGAGGCGGCGGTCTACGACGCCCGCACCCGCGAGCACTTCGCGGCCCTCACCGACGCCGGCCTGGTGGTGGACGCCGCCCGGCCGCCCTTCCCCAATCGCGACCACGTGGACTTCCTCGGCTTCGCGCTCGACCGCCTGCAGCCGCTGGCCATAAAGCGGGTGCTGGAGGCGGGCTGCGGAACCGGCGCGCTCAGCGTGTACCTGGCCCTGCGCGGGGCGCGGGTGACCGGGGTCGACGTCTCGGCCGAGAACATCGCCCTGGCCCGCCGCCGCGCGGCCGTCTCCGGGGCGGAGGTCGACTTCCGCGCGGTCGCGGTCGAGCTGCTGGACGATGCCGACGCCAGCTACGACGCCATCATCGGCAACCAGGTCCTCCACCACTTCGAGCTGGGGGAGGCGATGCCCAACCTGCGCCGGCTGCTGCGCCCGGGCGGGCAGGCCGTCTTCTGCGAGCCGGTCCTGCTGGTACCCGACTGGCTGCGCCGGATCCGGGACAGCCGCGCGGTCACCCGCTTCCTGCCCCGCCTGGTCGACACGCCCACCGAGCGCTCGATCTCGCCTGGTGACGTGGAAGTGGTCCGCGGCACCTTCCCCGAGCTGCGGCTGCACCCCTTCCAGCTGCTGACCCGGATCGCCAACTTCCGGCCCCTCGGCGACGCCGGCTTCGGGCGGCTGTCGCGGGTCGACCGCTTCCTGTTGAAGCGGGTCCCGCCCTGCCGCCGCGCCTGCCGCTACGCCGTCTTCGAACTCTGCCCGGACCCGACCACCAAGGAGAGCAACCCGACGTGCTGACCGAACCCCGAACGCCCCTCGAGACGGCCCGCCCGGCGCCCGCCCAGAAGTCCGTGGTGGTCGTGATGCCGATGGTCGGCGACCCCGACTGGTCGATCTTCGAAGAGCTCTCCGAGGAGGTCCCGATCGTCGTCGCCGACGATAGCGGCGGGAAGCTCTCCCCCGCGCCCCGGCGAAACGTCCGCTTCTTCGACTACGAGGAGCAGAAGCGCGTGATGGGCCGCCACTACGACGCCATCCCCCACCGGAGCTCGGCCTCGCGCAACTTCGGCCACTACCTGGCCTACCGGGAGGGCTACGAGGTCATCGTCGCCCTCGACTACGACTGCCGGACCCGGCCCGGCTGGCTGGAGGAGCACCTGGCGGCGCTGGGTCCGAAAGAGCAGGCGCCCGCCCTGGCCGGGCGCTGGATCAACTCCATCCAAGCCGAGGGGTTCTACGCGCGCGGATTCCCCTACGAGTACCGCGACCGCGACCAGCGGCCGGTCAAGACCCAGGCCAGCGGCGAGGTGAAGCTGAACCTCGGGGTCTGGGACAACGTGCTCGACCTCAACGGCATCGACAAGCTGCAGTCCGAGCCGCCCCGGGAGCCCGGGCTGCTGCCGGGCGGCAACCACGTCGCCCTCGGCAACCTGCCGCTCTGCGGGATGAACACGGCCTTCCTGGCCGAGCTGACCCCCGCCTACTTCTTCCTGCCCGACGTCTGGGTGGACGGCTGGCAGCTGAGCCGGCACGACGACATCTGGGGCGGCTACATCCTGAAGAAGCTGATGGACCGCCGGGGCGACCTGGTCTCCTTCGGCGGCCCGGTGGTGGAGCACACGCGGCAGTCCAACCTGCAGCGGGTGATCGCGGTCGAGCACTACATGCACCTGCTGGCGCGGCCTTTCTACGAGGTCGTGGACGAGGTCGCGGAAGGGATCCCGCCCGGCCCCTACCCCGACATGTTCGCCCAGTTCTGCGACGGGTATCTCAGCTCTGTCGAGGCCAGCCGCGGGCCCGCCCACTACCGGCGGGCGCTGGCGGAGCTGGGACGCCGGATGCGGCTCTGGGCGGGGTGCTTCCGGTGAGCTCGCGCCGGCAGGCGCTGCGCGCGGGGCCGGGGGCGGCTCCGGCCGCCTCGGAGCGGTCCCCGCGAGGGCCGGGTCTCTTCCGGACCATCTGGCAGGACATGGCCGCCTTCGCCGAGCTGAAGGGGAGCCGGTTCCCCTCGCTGGGCGGGGTCGTCGACGTCCTTCTGATGCCGGGGGTGATGGCGACCATCACGTTCCGCTTCGCGCACGCGTTCCACCGAGCCGGCCTACGCCCCCTCTCGCGGCTGCTCTACATCTGGAACATGGTCCTGTTCAGCGTCGACATCGCGCCCGGGGTCACGATCGGACCCGGCTTCGTGATGCCGCATCCGGTGGGGGTAGGCATGGGGAAGGACGTGCGCCTGGGCGCGCACGTGCGCGTGATGGGGCTGGTCCGGCTGGGCGGCGGCGCCACCGAGGACCCGGAGCTGGACGGTATGCCCGTGATCGGCGACGGCTGCTGGCTGCTGGACGGCTGCAAGGTCTTCGGCCCGATCACGGTCGGCGAGGGAGTCGTCATCGCCACCGGCGCGGTGGTGATGAAGTCGATCCCCGATCGCGTGGTGGTGGCCGGCGCTCCGGCCCGCGTCGTTCGCCACCGCTCCGGCCAGGAGTCCACATGAAGGTCGCCATCGACGGGCGCGCGATCGGCTCCGACCGCGGCGGCGACGAGACCTACACCACGGCCCTGCTGGCCGGGCTGGCCGAGGTCGCCGAGGAGGACGACCTGTTCCCCCTGTACCTGCCCGCCGGCCGCCGGCCGCCGGCGGCGGTCGAGGGGGACCGGCGCTTCCCGGTGCGCCCGCTGGGACCCTCCTCCGAGCTCGTCCGCTACTCCCGGGAACTGCCGCGCGCGTTGAAGGAGGAACCGGTCGACGTCCTGCACTGCCTGACCTTCGCCCCGCTCCGGGCGCCGGCTCCGCTCGCGCTCCAGGTCACCGACCTCTCCTTCCGGCATCACCCCCGCTGGTTCGCGCCGGCCACCAGCCTGCGCCTCAACCTGCTGGTGCCGCTGCTGGCGCGGCGGGCCCGGGCGGTGATGACCCTGAGCGAGTTCTGCCGGCGCGACCTGGTGGCCAGCTACCGGCTGCCGGAAGAGCGTGTCTTCGCGATCCCGATCGGCCTAGGGGCCCGGGCCGCGCCCGACCCGGAGCTGGTGAGCGAGCGGCTGGCGGCGCTGGGGGTGTCCCAGCCCTACTTCCTCTACCTCGGCAACCGCCACCCGCGCAAGAACCTGGCCCGGCTGGTGAGGGCGTTCGGGCGGGCCCGCCGCGCCTCGCCTGAGCTGGC
>DATGVT010000116.1:0-5547 GCA_035300005.1 Candidatus Acidiferrales bacterium | reverse complement strand
AGCGTGATCGGATAGCCGCCCAGGGTCACCGACGGGCCGTACTCGTTGAGCGGCGCCAGCTTGTCGAAGCACTGGTCGCAGTCGCGCCCGACCCGCGGGTAGACGCCGACGTTGCGCATGTACTCGACCACCGCCGGTACGCCGATCGAGAGCTCGACCTTGACCGCCGGGATGTTGAGCGAGTTGCCTAAGACCTCGCGGAGCGGCAGCACGCCGTGCGAGCGGTGGTCGTAGTTGTAGAACTTGACCTCCTCGTAGGCCGTCTTCCAGACGAACGGGCTGGGGCCGTCGTAGATCGGGGTCTGCATGGTCGCCCGGCGGGCGTTGATGACCGCCGCGTACGTGTAGGGCTTGATCGAGGAGCCCACGTTGCGCGGCGTGGTGGTCAGGTTGATCTGGCCCTTGTCGCTGTTGTAGTTGGGCGAGCCGACCATGACGATGATCTGGCCGGTGGGCGGGTTCAGCGCGACCATGGCGGTGGACATCTGGCCGTAGGGGTCGCGCCAGGTGTTGTTGTTCAGGTTCTCGTTGACGATGTACTCGGCCAGGTTCTGCTTGTCCAGGTCCAGCGTCGAGCGCACGACCAGCTGCTGGGTGCCCTCCCGGAAGCCCAGGCCGTGCAGCTCCTCGAGCACGAAGTTGACGAAGTGAGGGGCCAGGAAGGTGTTGACGGGCGGGCTGTAGGCCAGCTGCTCCTGCTCGGCCCTGGCCTCGTCCTGAGCGTTGATGGAGCCTGCGCGCAGCATCGCCTGCAGCACCTCGCGCTGGCGCACCTTGGCGCGGTCGGGATGGAGCACGGGGTTCCACTCGGTGGGCGCCTGGGGCAGGCCGGCCAGCATGGCGGACTCCGCCAGATCGAGGCTGAGGGCCGACTTGTGAAAGTAGTTCTGGGCCGCGGCCTCGGCGCCGTAGGCCTGGTTTCCGTAGTAGGTCTTGTTCATGTACAGCTCGAGGATCTGGTCCTTGCTGTAGGTCTGGCTGAGCTCGTAGGCGAGCGCGATCTCCTTCAGCTTGCGTTCCACCGACTGCTCGGGGGTCAGGAACTGCGCGCGCGCCAGCTGCTGGGTGATGGTGGAGGCGCCGCCCACGATGTGGCCCGAGCGCCAGTTCTCGAGCGCGGCCCGGATGATGCCCTCCAGGTCGAAGCCGGGGTTGGTGTAGAAGTTCTTGTCCTCGATCGCGATCGTGGCCTGGATCAGCTTGGGCGAGATCTGGTTCAGCTTCACGATCAGGTGGCGGTCGCCGTGCTCGCCGACGTCGGCCAGCAGCTTGCCGTTGCGGTCGTAGATCAGGGTGTCGCCCTTGAAGGTGGCCGTGTCCAGGCCCTTGATCGAGGGCAGGCTGGCCATGAAGGCTTCGGCGTAGGCGTCGGCGGCGACTCCGGCGACCAGCAGCAGGCCGACCACGACGCCGAGCACTCGCACCGACGCCTGGCGGCGCTTCTGCTGGCCGATGGGCGACCAGGGAGCGTGGAGGCGGGCGCGGGGCGCGTGTCCTGACTTGGTCTTGATCCGGGTGGGCGTGTTCTTCGGCATGCGGAGGGGCGGCCTGGATTGTACCCCGGCAGTTGAAACTCCTCAGCCGGAAGCTTCGTTACGCCGGGCGAGCGATGAGCGCGAAGGCGCTAGGCGGGGCGCGCGAACACTTCGGCGGGATCGACCAGGCGCTCCAGGCGAGTGCCCGGGAAGTGGACGCGGACCCCGGGCCGTCCTGGGCTGCCCAGCTCCCAGCCTGCCTCGAAGCAGCGCCCGGCCTCGGCGAAGTCCTTCGCCTGCGCCACCTGGCGGCCGTCGGTGAAGGTCAGCGTCTGCTGGCGGGCATCGGGGAAGCCGAGCCGAACCTCGCCCCCGGTCTTGAGGCTGTAGGCGTAGTCGTCCAGCCCTCCCTCTCGGGCGGCGGCGACCAGGTCGGCGACGGTCGGAAACTCCCCTCGCTGCATCGCGGCCTTGAGGTCGGCCCGCGCCTCCCGGTGCGCCTGACGGTCGCGGCGGCGGCGCTCGGTCAGGAGCTGGTCGCGCTGGGCTTTGAGCTCCGCCAGCTGCCGGTCCAGAGGCCGGATCCGGCCGGCCAGCTCCTCCAGCCGCTCCTGGAGCTCCTCCGGGCTCAGGCGGGCGAAGTCTTCTGACACTCCAGGCGCTCCAGGAACCTCCGGGCTTCGGCGCTGCTGCGCAGGCGGATCAGGCTGCCCTGCCAGCCGCCCAGGTCCCGCCGCAGCGAGGGCCGGCTCGACCGCGGCCAGGTCCAGACGATATAGCTCAGGAAGGTCCAGTCCATCTTCTCCGGCAGACCCTCCGGCAGGTCTGGGCGGCTGCGGCCGCGCCACCGCCACCAGCGGCGGAGCACTCGCACGAGGCAGAGCCAGACCGGCAGGTCCAGGAAGACCACAGTGTCCGCCGCCGCCAGCCGCAGCTGGCGGGTGCCGCCGTAGTTGCCGTCCAGGATCCACCTCTCGCCTGCGACCAGCGGCTGCTGCCGGGCCGCGAACTCCTCCCGCGAGGACTCCACCCAGCCCGGCTTCCAGAAGACAGCGTCCAGGTTGTGCACCGGCAGGTCGAGAAGGCGCCCCAGCCGAACGCTGAATGTGGTCTTGCCGGAGCCCGGGCCACCCACCACCAGGACCCGGCGCATGGAATGCACGGCGGTCACCAAACGTATTGTCGTTTCGTGCAGGTCGGCATCGGGCTGCCCAATCCGATCCCGGGGACGCCGGGACGGCTGCTGGTGGACTGGGCCCGCCAGGCGGAGTCGGCCGGCTTCTCGGCGCTGGCGACGATCGACCGCATCGCCTATCCCAGCTACGAGTCGCTGGTCGCGCTGGCCGCGGCCGCCGGGGCCACCGAGCGGATCGGGCTGATGTCCAACATTCTGCTCGCCCCCACGCGCAGCCCGGTGCTGCTGGCCAAGGAGGCTGCCTCGGTGGACCAGCTTTCGGGTGGCCGCCTGGTTCTCGGGCTGGGTGTGGGCGGCCGCCCGGACGACTTCGAGGTCACCGGCACCAACCTGAAGGACCGCGGCCGGCGCCTGGACGAGGCGCTCGAGCTGATGCACCGGGCCTGGCGCGGCGAGCCGGTGGCCGGCAGCTCCCAGCCGCTGACGCCGCGGCCCTTCAACGGCGAGCGGGTCCCGATCATGTTCGGCGGCGGCGCCGACCCCGTACTGCGCCGGGTCGCCCGCTGGGGGGTCGGCTGGACGGCCGGCGGTGGCGCGGCTGAGCGGATGGCACCGATGATGGAGAAGGTGCGGGCGGCCTGGCAGGAGGCTGGACGCGAGGGCGAGCCCCGCTTCGCCGCGTTGACCTACTTCGCCCTCGGCCCCGACAGCGAGCGCGGCCGCGAGTACCTGGCGGACTATTACGGGCCCTTCGCGGAACGGATGTGGCCGCGGGTCCCGCGCACGCCGGATGCGATCAGGGAGGCGGCCGAGGGCTATCGCGCGGCCGGCGTGGACGAGCTGTTCTTCGATCCCTCGATCGCGTCGCTCGACCAGGTGGATCTTCTGGCCAAAGCGATTCTCTAGCAGGCCGCTAGCCCTCGTGCTCGGCGGGGCGGTCGCGGAAGCCGAGGTAGAGCGCCAGGTCGTAGAGGACCTTCAGCCCGCCCCCGGCGTAAAAGGGCAGCCCGTACGCGGCCGCCTGGATGGCGAGGCCGGCGAGCGCGGGCCCGATGGACTGCGCGACCCCCCGCACCGCCCCCGTGAGGGCGACCGCGCCCGCCCGCCGCGACGGCGGCACGATCGAGACCACGTAGGCCTGGCGCGCAGGCACGTCCATCTGAGCCAGCGAGAAGCGGACGAAGAGCAGGGCCAGCGCCCAGCCCAGGGAGGGCGCTAGCGGCACCAGCATCAGGAGCAGGTTGCTGGGCAGGTGCGTGAAGACCATGGTGCGGACCAGCCCGATGCGGTCGGCCAGGCGCCCCGAGACCTCGTAGGACGCGGCCTGCAGCAGCGCGATCACGGCGAAGGCCGGTCCCAGCACCTGGCTGCCGGTACCGAAGCGGGCGTGCAGCCAGTAGGCGATGACGGCGCTGACCACGAAGCCACCCCCGAAGGAGTCGAGCGCGAAGAGGGCGGCCAGGCCGAGTAGCGGGCGCGGGTCGCCGAACGCCGGACCCGGCTCAGCCGTCTCCACCTGTGTCGGAAGCAGAAGCGGCAGGGCGGCCGTGGCCAATCCGAGGAGCGCGTAAGCGACGAAAAACGCGGAGCTGCGCCAGGGGTCGGTGGCCAGCCCCGCGGCTAGCCCCCCGGCGGCCGCCGCCAGCGCGCCGGTCAGCGAGTAGCGGCCGAAGGCCCGGTTGCGGCCCGCGCCCGGCACCGCCTCCGCCAGCACCGCCTGCTCGACGGCTGCGAAGGGGCCGAGGTCGACCGCGGCCGCGCCCAGCATCCCGGTCAGCCCGGCCGCCACCAGCAGCCAGGGCGGCTGAGCGTAGGCGAGGTCAAGACCCGTGAGGGCCATCAGCAGGCCGGCCAGCGCCAGCGTCCGGCGGCGGCCCAGGCGGCCGGCCAGGGCGGCGAAGACGAGACCGCTCAGCGAGCCGGCGGCCAGGCCCACGGCCAGGGCGAGGCCGATCAGGCCCGGGCCGAGCCCCTTCCGCTCCAGGTGGATGCCGATCAGGACGGCGGCGAAACCGAAACCGAAGGCCCGCAGGCAGCGCGTCGCCACCAGGAGCCAGAAGTTTCGTTTCACGGCCGCCGGAGTTTATCAACGGACAGCTTGACAAATGGGTAGAATTGGGCCCGTGGAGAGGCAGGCGGAGATCCTCCGCTTCATCAAGTCCCGCGGCCGCGCCAGCCTGGGCGAGGTGGCCGACCACGTCGGCCTCACCAAGCAGGGCGCGCTCCGGCATCTGGACGCGCTCGAGCGCGACCGGGTACTCGTCCACGAGAGCGTGGAGGCGGGGCGCCCGGGCCGACCCGAGCACGCCTACCGGCTGACCGAGGCCGCGGTCGAGCGCTTTCCGCACCAGCACCGCGAGCTGGCCGGCGAGTTGGCCGACTTCCTTCCCTCCGACCAGCTGGAGCGCTTCTTCCGGCTCCGCGCCGCTCGTCTGGAGGCCGAATATGCGGAGAGGCTCGCCGGGCTAGACTTCGATGAGCGCGTCCGCGAGCTGGCGCGGCTGGCCACCGAGCACGGCCACATGGCCGAAGTGGTCGAGCAGGCGGACGGCTCGCTCGCGATCCGTCACTGCAACTGCCCGATCCAGGACGTCGCCACCCGTACCGGCCATCCCTGCCAGGAAGAGCAGCGGATGTACGGGCGGCTGCTGGGGACGCCGGTCAGGCGCACGAGCTGGGCCGGAGACGCCGAGCCGGTCTGTACCTATGAGGTTAGAAGGGGTGGCTGACTTCGAGATCCGTGACCTCAGGGTCAGCGTCGAAGGACGCCAGATCTTGAAGGGCATCTCGTTAGGCCTGTCGAAGGGCGAGGTGCACGCTGTGATGGGGCCGAACGGATCCGGTAAGTCCACCCTCTCACACACGCTGATGGGCCACCCCGGCTACCAGGTCGACAGCGGCCAGGTGCAGTTCAAGGGCACCAACCTGCTCGAGCTG
>DATGVT010000115.1:0-13001 GCA_035300005.1 Candidatus Acidiferrales bacterium | reverse complement strand
AGCGCACCGGCCAGGTGCTTGCGGTCGGCGGCGACGCGCGCCGGATGCTGGGCCGCACCCCGGCCGACATCGTGGCGCTGCGACCGCTGCGTGACGGCGTGATCGCGGACTTCGACCACACCGAGTCGATGATCAAGTACTTCATCGCCCGGGCCCACGACCGCGCCTGGCACGTCTCCCGGCCCCGGGTCGTGCTCGGCGTGCCCTCGGGGGTGACCGAGGTCGAGAAGCGCGCGGTCACGGACGCCGCCACCTCAGCGGGGGCTCGCGAGGCGCACCTGATCGAAGAGCCGATGGCAGCCGCCATCGGCGCCGGGCTGAAGGTGCAGGAGGCGGGTGGCTCCATGGTGGTCGACATCGGCGGCGGCACTACCGAGGTCGCCGTCATCTCGCTGGGAGGCATGGTGGCCGCCACCTCGGTCCGGGTCGGCGGGGACGAGATGGACGATGCGCTGGTCGCCTACGTCCGCCGGCAGCTCGGCCTCCTGATCGGCGAGCGCACGGCCGAAGACATCAAGATCGCCATGGGCTCCGCGTTCCCGACCCCGGAGGAGCGCACCTTCACGGTGCGCGGCCGCGACCTGGTCAGCGGCCTGCCCAAGACCGTCGAGATGACCTCCGCGCATGTACGGGAGGCGCTGGCGCCGGTGCTGGTCGAGATCGTCGCCGCCGTCAAGGGCACGCTGGACGCCACCCCGCCCGAGCTGGTGCAAGATCTGATGGAGCGTGGGATAGTGCTGGCCGGCGGCGGCGCCCTGCTGGCCGGGCTCGACCAGCTCATCGCCCACGAAACGCTGCTGCCGGTGCTGGTGGCGCAGGACCCGCTCACCTGCGTGGTCCGCGGGACCGGGATCGTCCTGGAAGAGATCGACACCCTGAACCGGGTGCTGGTGCGGACGCGGCGCGCCCGCGCGCTGCGCTACTAGGACCCGGGGTGGAGGGACGCACCCAGGGCCGCTCCACCGGCCTCTTCCTGGCCGCCGCCGCGGCCATGATCATCCTGACCCTGGTCAGCGCCCAGCCCTGGGCGGCGGGGGCGCGGAGCGCGGCCCGCAGCGGGTTCGCGCCCATCTCGGGGGTGCTGGCCCGGGCCGACCCGGGCGGCCTGGCGGCGGTCTTCGGCGACATCCGGAGCCTACGCGACCAGAACCGGCTCCTGGCCGGCGAGAACAGCCGGCTGCGGCGCCAGCTGGCCGAGCTGCAGGGGGCGGCCAGGGAGAACCAGGACCTGCGCCGGGCGCTCGACTTCGAGCGCGCCTACGGCCGCCGGATGCTGGCGGCGGAGGTCATCGGCCGGGGGCCGGACTCCTTCAGCCGCACGCTGACGATCGACCGCGGGGAGCTGGACGGCGTGCGCGTGGGAATGGTGGTCGCCAGCGGCGCCGGGCTGGTCGGGCGGGTGCGCGAGGTGGGTCCGCACGTAGCGGTGGTGCAGACGCTGGCCGACCCCCTCTCCCGCGTCAACGCCTACACGGTCACAAGCGGGCTCGACGGTACCGTGATCGGCGGCCCCGGCGGCCTCCTGATGGAGATCGAGCCCCGGCTGGGGGTGGGCGCCGCCGCCGGCGAGTGGGCGCTCACCTCCGGCGTGGGCGGCCTCTACCCGCGCGGCCTCCTGATCGGCCAGGTGGCCCGCGTCTACCACCGGGATACGGCCACCGCCGAGCAGGCGCTGCTGGCCTGGGTCAACGACCCCGCGGGGCTCTGGGAGGTGCTGGTGATCACGGACTTCCTGCCAACGTGAACGCCCGGCGCCTGCTGCCGCTGCTGCTCGTGCCCCTCGCCGCCCTGCAGGTGTCCTGGGGCCCCGGAGCTGCGGTCCAGGGCACCTTCCCCAACCTGGTCCTGCTGGCGGTGGTCGGCTGGACCTGGCTGGCGGGCGCACGGGAGGGGCTCTGGTGGGCTCTGGCCGGCGGGCTGGCGCTGGACCTGGGAGCCGCGGGGCCGCTGGGCCCGCATGCCCTGGCGTGTCTGGTGCCGGCCTACCTGACCGGCATCGCGGCCCGCAGCCTTGCGCGCGAGGCCCTGGTCCTGCCGGCGCTGGCGGCGGCCCTGGCCAGCTTCGTCTACGGGCTGCTCCTCCTGGGCGCCGCGGACACGCTCGGCCAGCCGGTCCCGCGCGCTGGCGTCGCGGTCCAGCTCCTGCTGGCGAGCGCCGTCTACAACGCCGTCCTGATGCCCCTGGCCATGCTCGGGCTGCGCCGCCTGCGGTCCTGGCTGGGCCCGGCTCCGGCGGTCGCCGAGTGGTAGGGGCAGGCTCAGGGGCCCGAGGGGCCCAGCCCCTGGGCGTCGAGCGCCAGCTCTGGCTGGGCGGCCGCGAGCCGCGGCCGCGCTGGTCGCGCCGCCTCTCCGCCTTCGCGGCCGCCGCCCTGCTCTCTCTGGGCATCCTCGGCCTGCGCCTCGCGCAGCTGCAGCTGGGCGAGGGCACACAGCTGCGCCAGCAGGCGGCGTCCAACAGCCTCCGCCACCTGGTGCTGCCCGCCGAGCGGGGCATCATCTACGACCGCCACGGCCGGCCTCTGGTGCAGAACTCGCCGGCCTGGCACCTGCGCGTGGTGCCGGCCGACCTACCGCGGGCGCCGGCCGAGCGGGACGGCGAGCTGCACCTGCTGGCCCGGCTGAGCTCCACGCCGGAGCAGGACCTGCGCCGCCTGCTGGGGGCCGCGCGCGACCCCTTCCGCCCGGTGACCGTGCGGGCCGACCTGACCTCCGCCCAGGCCCTGGCTGTCAACGAGCGGCTGCCCGAGCTGCCTGGCGTCAGCCTGCAGCGGGTGGCCGTGCGCACCTACGGCGACCCGCTCGTCCTTTCCCACGTGGTCGGGTACCTCGGTCGCATCGACGAGGACGAGTACGAGCAGCTCAAGGCGGAGGGCTACCAGCCCGACGAAAGCCTGGGCAAGGCCGGTGTGGAGGCCGGCCTGGAGCCGGTGCTGCGCGGGCGCGACGGCTGGGTGGAGGTGGAGGTGGACGCGCGCGGCCAGGTGGTGCGCTCCCTGCGGGAGGTGGAGCCGCTGGCGGGGTCGTCCGTCTACCTCTCGATCGACGCCGGCTTCCAGGACGCCACCGCTCAGGCCCTGGCGGCCGGCCTCGCGGCACGCGGGCTCTCGGCCGGCGCCGCCGTCGTCGTCGACCCCCGCAGCGGCGAGCTGCTGGCGCTGGTCAGCCAGCCCGGCTACGACGTCAACCTGTTCGCCCGCGGGATCAGCGGCGCCGACTACCGGCGCCTGCTGGAGGACCCCGCCCGCCCGCTCCTCAACCGGGCGATCTCGGGCCAGTACCCGCCCGGCTCCACCTTCAAGATGATCACCGGGGCGGCGGGCCTGGAGACGGGCGCCATCAGCGCCGACAGCGTGCTCGGCTGCCCGCCCTACATCCGGTACGGCGACTGGGTGTACCACAACTGGGCCAGCTACAGCCTGGGCGCCATGAACGTGACCAGGGCGCTGGCCGTCAGCTGCGACACCTTCTTCTACGTGGTGGCCGACCAGGTCGGCGACCAGACCCTGGCCCGCTACGCACGCGCCTTCGGCTACGGGACCGCGCCGCAGATCGAGATCCCGGGCGCGGCGCCGGGCATCGCTCCCGATCGGGACTGGAAGCTGGCCCGGTGCGGGTCCAGCAACCCGCGCAGCGACCAGTGCCGCTGGAACCCGGGCGACACCATCACGATGGGCATCGGCCAGTCCTTTCTGCTGACCACGCCCCTGATCCAGGCCATGTACGTGTCGGCCCTGGCCAACGGCGGCCAGCTGCTGCAGCCGACGCTGGTGCACGAGGTGCGCGGGCCCGGCGGCAAGGTTCTGCGGCGGGCGCAGAAGACGGTGGTCGGCCAGGTCCCGGTCTCACCCGCCAACCTGGCCACCCTGCGCGAGGGCATGCGGCAGTCGATCAATCCGCCCTACCACATGAACTACTGGTTCCAGCAGGCGGGCGTGCCCGCCGACGGCGGCGGCAAGACCGGCACCGCGCAGTGGGGCGGCGACGGCCAGGACACGCCGACCCATGCCTGGTTCCTCTACTTCGCGCCCTTCGACCAGCCGGAGATCGCGATCGCGATCTTCTGCGAGGACGGCAGCCTCTCGGAGGTGACGGCGGCGCCGATCGCGGTCCGGATCATGCGCTACTACCTGGACCACCGGACCGAGATTCGAGGGTGAGGCGGATCGGGTGAGCGCGCGTCCGGGGCTCTGGCAGCGGTTGGACGGCCTGCAGCTGCTGGCGGCGCTGATGCTGCTCGCGCTGGGCCTGATGACCGTCTACTCGGCCAACGTCGACTTCGGGCGCCAGCTGCTCTGGGTGGCCCTGGGTCTGATCGGGTTCGCGGTCGCGGCCGCGTTCGACTATCGGCGGCTGCGGTCGGTGGCGACCGCCCTCTACTGCGGCTGCCTCCTTCTGCTGGTGGCGGTGGCGCTGGCCGGCCACTCGGCGCTGGGGGCGCGGCGCTGGCTCTCGGTGGGCGGCTTCCCGCTGGAGCCGTCGGAGGTTTCGAAGCTGCTGATGGTGGCGGTCCTGGCGGCCCTGCTCAGCCGCCGGCGGCCGGCAACCTCCGCCCCTGGGGGAGGTAGGTGGGGACTCCTACCCTGGCCCGACTTCCTGGTCGCGGGCGGGCTGGTGGCCGTGCCGGCTGCCCTCATCCTTGCCCAACCGGACCTGGGCACCGCCATCGTCTTCGTGGGCGTGCTGGCCGGGATGCTGTTCCTGGCCGGCGCCCGGCGCCTGCAGGTGGCCTGGGCCCTGGCGGCGAGCGCGGTTCTGCTGCCGCTGCTGCCGCTGCTGCTGCGCGGCTACCAGCGCCGGCGCCTGCAGGTTTTCCTGGACCCCAGCCAGGACCCCCTGGGCGCCGGCTACAACCTGATCCAGGCCCGGATCGCGGTCGGCTCCGGCGGGCTCTTCGGCCAGGGCTGGCTGCACGGCGTGCAGGGCCAGCTGGGGTTCGTGCCCGAGCGCGCCACCGACTTCATCTTCGCCGTCTACGCGGAGCAGTTCGGGCTGCTCGGCTGCCTCCTGCTGCTGGCCTTGTTCGGGGTCCTCATCCTGCGCCTGGCCTGGACGGTGGCGGTCGCCCCGGATGGATTCGGGGCCCTGCTCGCCGCCGGGGTGGCGGCGATGTTCCTGATCCAGCTGGTCGAGAACGTGGGCATGAACGTGGGCCTGCTGCCGATCGCCGGCATCCCGCTGCCGCTCGTCTCCTACGGCGGCTCGGCGATGATCACCGACCTCTGCGCGCTGGGACTGGCGCAGTCGGTGGTCCTGCGCCGGCGGTCAGTCCAGCACCGGGCGCCGGTGCGTCCGGCGGACGAGCTGGTCGAGCCCTCCACAGTACGTCTACCGGTCTAGTTAAAATTGCGAATCGTGCCCAAGCAGGATGGATCGACGCCGCAGTCGGCCGTGGTCCGGACCGGCGGCAAGCAGTACCGCGTTTCGCCTGGCGACCGGCTCCTGGTCGATCGCCTGGCGGCCGAGGCTGGCACCGAGCTGAGCCTGGGACGGACCCTGGCCTTCGCCGACGGAGACAAGCTCGAGGTGGGCCGTCCCGACCTGCCCGAGGTCGAGGTGGCGGTGCGAGTCCTCGGGCACCCGCGCGGGCCCAAGCTCGAGGTCCTGCGGTACAAGTCCAAGAAGCGCGTCCGCGTGCATCGCGGGGCGCGCGCCGACCTGACCGCCGTGCAGGTGCTGGCGATCGGAGTCGGAGCCCTGAAGAAGCTGCACGAGCCCAAACCGGAAGCCGCCCGCAAGGGACCCACCAAAAAGGCGGCGACCAGGAAGGAGACGGCCGCCAAGGCCGCCCAGGCCAGGACCGAGAAGCCCGCCCCGCGCCGGGCCAAGCCGAAGCAGGAGCCGGGCGATGGCGCATAAGAAGGGAGGCGGCTCCAGCCGCAACGGGCGTGACTCCAACCCCCAGATGCTGGGGGTCAAGGTCTTCGGCGGCCAGCAGGTCGGCGCGGGCGCCATCCTGGTCCGCCAGCGGGGGACCAACATCAGCGCCGGCCGCGGCGTCGGCGAGGGCCGCGACCACACACTCTTCGCCCTCGTCACCGGCCAGGTCGCCTACGAGCGCGTGGGCAAGGACCGGCGGCGCGTCTCCATCACGCCCTCGTAGCAGGACCCCCCCAGCCGCCGACTCGGCCCGGATCACCGTGCGCGCGGGCCGCGGAGGCTCCGGCTCCGCCTCCTTCCGGCGGGAGCCTTTCGTGCCCCGAGGTGGCCCTGACGGAGGCGACGGGGGCCGCGGCGGCTCGGTCCACCTGGTCGCCACCCCCGGGCTCAGCTCGCTGGCGCCTTACGTCTCGCGGAGCCTCTGGAAGGCGGGCGACGGCGCCCCCGGCGCCGGCGGCCGCAAGCATGGGCGGGCCGGCCAGGACCTGACCCTGGAGATGCCGGTGGGCACCGCCTTGCTGGATGTGGAGGGGACGCTGGTGGCGGACCTCGATCACGTCGGCGCCAGCTTCACGGCGGCCCGCGGGGGCCAGGGCGGACGCGGCAACGTCCACTTCAAGACGCCCAGCCGGCAGGCGCCCCGGCTCGCCGAGCCAGGCCTGCCCGGCGAGGAGCGCGAGCTGCGGCTGGAGCTGCGGCTGATCGCCGACCTGGGGCTGGTGGGCCCTCCCAACGCTGGGAAGTCGTCGCTGCTGCGGGCGCTGACTGCGGCCCGGCCCAAGGTGGCCGCCTACCCGTTCACGACGCTGGTCCCGGAGCTGGGCGTGGCCGAGACGGCGGGCGGCGTGCGGGTGGTGGTGGCGGACGTGCCCGGCCTGCTGGAGGGCGCGTCAAGAGGCGTCGGCCTCGGCCTCCAATTCCTGCGCCACCTGGAGCGGACCCGGGCGCTGGTCTACGTGGTCGACGGCGCGGCGCCGGATCCTGAAGCCGATCTTGACGCGGTGCGTCGCGAGGTGGCGGGCTACTCGGCGGCGCTGGCCGGACGCCCCTCCCTGACCGTGGTCAACAAGCTGGACCTGGCGGCGGCGCGCCGGCTGCGGGCGCGGCTGCGACCACCGGGCGTGGTCTTCGTCTCCGCGCTGACCGGGGAGGGCCTGCCCGAGCTGATGGCTGCCCTCGAGCCGCTGGTCGAGCAGGCGCCGAGGCGGCCGGCCGCTCCCGCCCCAGTGATCCGGCTGCGGGCGCGGCGCGGGGTCTCCGAGCCGCTCCGGGTGGAACCCGCCGGAGACGGCTTCCGCCTCAGCGGCGGGCAGGTCGAAAGGCTAGTCCGGCGCGCCGAGCTCGGCTCCCCGGCGGGGCTGGAGTGGTTCCAGGCTCAGCTCGAGCGGCAGGGCGTGAACGCCGCCCTGGAAGCCGCCGGCGTCAAGCCGGGCGACACCGTGCGCATCGGTGAGCACGAGTTCGAGTACCAGCCTTGAAGGTCGGGGTCCTGGGCGGCACCTTCGACCCCATCCACGTCGGCCACCTGGCCGCCGCCCGGGGCGCGCTCGCCTGCGGCCTCGACCTGATCCTGGTCGTCCCCTCGGCCAGCCCGCCCCACCGCGCCCCCGCCCACGCCCCCGTGGACGACCGCCTGGAGATGTGCCGCCTGGCGGCGCGCCGGCTGCGCGGGGTGGAGGTCTCCGACCTTGAGGCGCGCCGCGGCGGGCCCTCGTACACGCTCGACACACTCCAGGAGCTGCGCCGGGAGCGGCCGGGAGCCGAGCTCGCCCTGGTCCTGGGCTGGGACGCAGCTCGCCTGATCCGCGCCTGGCACCGGCCGGACGAGATCCTCGAGGTGGCGCGCCTGTTGATCCTGAACCGGCCCGGCCTGCCCCCCGCCCGGGCGGAGGACCTGCGCGCCGCCGGCATCGATCCCGGCCAGGCCACCCTCTGCCCGGCGACCACTCCCGACGTGTCCGCCTCCCGGATCCGGGAGCGGATCCGCCAGGGCCTGCCGCTGGCCGGGCTGGTGCCGGCGGCGGTCGAGCGCTACATCCGGGAACGCGGCCTCTACCAGTCATAATCGGGAGCCTTGGCGGCCAACCCTCCGACGCCCGAAGCTCTCGTCCAGGTCCTGCGCCAGGCGGCGGACGAGAAGAAGGCGTGGGACCCGGTTGTCGTCGATGTCCGCGGCAAGACCACCGTCGCCGACTACTTCGTCATCTGCGAAGGGGAGACCGACCGCCAGGTGCGGGCCATCGCCGACGGCATGGTCCAATCGGCCCGCAAGCACAGGGTGCGGCCGCTGGCGGTGGACGGCTACGCCGAGGCCAGCTGGATCCTGCTCGACTTCGACTCCGTGCTGGCCCACGTGTTCCTGCCCGGAGAGCGTTCCTACTACGACCTGGAGAGTCTCTGGTCGGCCGCCGCCCGGGGCCGCCGGCGGAAGGCCATTTCGTAGAATTCCTCCGTTCAGAAACCCAGATTGCTGATAGGATGGCCGTCAGATGTTTGATCTGGCGGAGGTGGGGGTTTGACCGAAGAGGTCCAGGTCCTTTTCATCGAGGACGATCCGACCGTGGCCCAGATGTACAAGCTCAAGCTGGAGCTGGACGGCTACTCCGTGACCATGGCCAAGGACGGCGAGGAAGGCCTCCAGCTGGCGGGCAAGATCAAGCCCGACATCATCTTCCTGGACATCCGCCTGCCCAAGATGGACGGTTTCGCGGTGCTCGAGAACCTGCGTGGGACCCAGGAGACCAGCCACATTCCGGTCGTGATCCTCTCCAACTACGGCGAGCGGGAGCTGGTCGACCGCGGCCTGAAGCTGGGCGCCCTCGAGTACCTGATCAAGAGCCAGACCACGCCCGCCAACCTGTCCCGCGGCGTGGAAGGCTGGCTGAAGGAGTAGAGGTGGCCGCCCGGGCCCGCGGTTCGCTGGCGTCGACCTTCGACCTCGACAAGCCCCTCTACACCATCAGCGTCGCGTCCGAGATCCTGGAGACGCATCCGCGCACCCTGATGCTGTACGAAGACGTGCGGCTGATCGAGCCCTTCCGGACCGCCACCAACCGGCGGCGCTATTCGCAGCGGGACATCCGCAAGCTGCAGGTGATCCAGCACCTGACCCGCGAGAAAGGGGTCAACCTGGCCGGAGTCCGGCACATCCTGTCCCTGTTCGAGGTCATGAAGAAGCGGAATCTGGAGCTCAGCGGCGACCTTCGTGAGGTCTACGAGCGGTACGCCGAGATCATCTGATAGCGCTTTAGGCGATAATTCGTAAGCCGCCCGAGCGCTCCGAGGCTTGACTGGCCGTCGCAGGCCGAGGTTAGAATGGGCTTCGGTTCCTGATTTTGCCCTCCCTCCTTTCTTGAGGGTCCCCTGCCGTGGGTGGGGGACCTTCTCTTTTTTTCGCGGGTGGGGTCAAGACGCCCCCCGGGGGCGTGCGGTCTAGCATCCCGCTGATGGCGCGCTACGGAATTGACCTGACCGCCTGCTGGCGGCCCCGGGTCGGCATGGTGACCGTCGCCCTGGAGTTCGCCCGGGCGCTGGCCGCGGACGGGCGGCACCGGCTGGTCGCCTTCTGCAGCCGCGAGCGGCCGCCCGGCCTGGACGGCGCCAGCGAGGCGGTGCTGGCCCCCTACCGGCACGAGGTGCGTCTCAAGCTCAGCTGGCTGCCGGCGGTCGAGGCCGAGGCCGGCCTGGACGCTGTCCTCTACCCCTACTGGCCCAGCCCGCCTCGGCGCCGGGCCGACGCGCCACCTGCGGCAGTGTTCGTGCACGACCTCGCCTTCCGTCTGCTGCCGGGGGAGGTGCCCTGGCAGCAGCGAGCCTACCTGGGCAGCCTGCTGCCGCCGGCCCTCCGCCAGGCGGCCGCGGTCCTGGTCCCCTCCCTGGCCACCCGCCGCGACCTGCTCGACCTGTACCCCCTGCCGGGGCTCGCCGAGCGGACCGCAGTGGTCCCCGAGGGACCTACGCCGCTGCCGCCGCCACCGCCCGGACCCCCGCCGGCCGGCCTGGCGCCCGGCTTCCTGCTGGCCGTCGGCACCCTGGAGCCCCGCAAGAACTACGGGCGCCTGCTCCAGGCCTACGGGCGCCTTTCAGACCCGCCCCCGCTGGTGATCGCCGGCCGCCCGGGCTGGAACCGGTACCGCTTGCCCGAGCAGGCTGGCGTCCGCCTGCTCGGACACGTGGACGACACCACCCTGGCCGCCCTCTACGCGCATGCGTCCGCGCTCGCCTATCCCAGCCTCTACGAGGGCTTCGGCATCCCTCTCCTCGACGCCCTGGGCTGGGGCTTGCCCGCCCTGATCGGGAACCAGGGGGCCCTGCCCGAGCTGGCGGCGGGGGCGGCGCTGGAGGTGGAGGCTGAGGACGTGGACTCGATCGCCGCCGGCCTGGAGCGGCTGCTGCGAGACGCCGGCTTGCGCGAGGAACTGGTCGAGAAGGGCAAGAGACGGGCCGCCGAGTTCAGCTGGAAGGCCGCCGGGCGCTCCCTGGCCGCCACGCTCGAACGCATAGGATTGGGTGATGGGACGGGGGGATAGGACCTCGGTTCTGGCCCTGCTCGCGGACGGGGCGGCGCATGCGTATGGAGCCCTGGCGCAGCCCCTGCTGAGGGCGCTGGAAGCCTCGCGCGCCTTCGATCTCGACGTGGCGCGCCACCACGACGCGCTGGGCGGTCTCGGCCGCCACCGCGTGCTCCTGGCCGCCAGCGACGGCCACCTCTCGGCGGCTGAGGCGGAGGCCGTGTCCAGCTTCGTCCGGGCCGGCGGCGGGCTGATCATGCTTCACGGAACGCTGGGCGGCTGGAGCCGCCACCCCGCCCTGGCCCAGGTCGCCGGCTGGGTCCCCAGCGGCCCCGGTCCCGCCACCGAGCTGGTGCTGACCAGCCATTCGGGCCACCCGATCACCGACCGGCTGGCGCCCGAGTTCCGGCTCCACGACGAGCTCTACCTCTCGGAAGGGCCGCCTTCGGGGGCCGCCGTCCTGCTCAGCGCGCAGTGGCACTTCAGCCAGCAGCCGGTCGCCTTCGCCCGCCCGTTCGGGCAGGGCCGCGTGGTCCACCTCTCCCTCGGCCACGGCGCCGCCACCTACCAGGACCCGACCTTCCAGAAGCTGGTCTACCGCTCGCTGCGCTGGGCCGCCGGCGTGGAGCCGGCGCCGCCCGTGGGTGCCGGCCTGGTCGGCTACGGCGCCGTCGCCCGCGGCCACGCCGACTCCATCGCGCGCACGCCCGGCCTGGAGCTGAGGGGCGTCGCCGACCTGTCGGCGGAGCGGCGCGCCCGGGCAGAGGTGGAGCTTGGCGTGGCCACCCACGCCACCGCCGCCGGCCTGCTTCGGGACCCCGAGGTGGAGCTCCTGGTGGTGGGGACGCCGCCCGACACCCACGCCGGCGCCGTTCTGGAGGCCCTGGAGCTCGGTCGGCACGTCGTCTGCGAGAAGCCATTCGCGCTGCGCGTCGAGGAGGTGGACCGCATGCTCGACGCAGCGCGTCAGAAGGATCGCGTCATCACCGCCTACCAGAGCCGCCGCTGGGATCCCGATTTCGTCGCCCTGAAGCAGGCGGTGCGTGCCGGGGCCCTCGGCCAGCTCTTCTACATGGAGTCTTTCATCGGCGGCTACTCCCACCCCTGCGGCTACTGGCACAGCCACGAGCCGGTCTCGGGCGGCACCATCTACGACTGGGGTTCGCACTACTTCGACTGGGTGCTGCAGCTGTTGCCGCAGCCGGTGCGCGCGGTCACCGCGGTGGCGCAGAAGCGCGTCTGGCACGACGTGAGCAACTCCGACCAGGTCCGGGTCGACCTCACCTTCGAGGACGGGGCCCAGGCCACCTTCCTGCAGTCGGACATCGCCGCCGCCCTGAAGCCGAAGTGGTACCTGCTCGGCACCGGCGGGGCCCTGGTCGGCGAGTGGCGGCTGGAGAAGGTGCAGTCGCGCGACTGGTCTGGGGATCTGGTCGAGGAGGCGCTCCAGCCGGCCGAGTCGCCGGCTCGCCTGCGCGTCTTCCGCCCGGCCGGTGACGGCCAGAGCCACGTCGAGGAGCTGGCGCTGCCGGCGCGGGAGCCGGACGGCTTCTACCGCAACCTGGCCGACCACCTGCTGCTGGGCGAGCCGCTGGCCGTCCTGCCCGAGGAGGCCCGCCGGACGGTGGCGGTGATGGAGGCGGCCGCCCGCTCCATCGCCGCCGGCGGCAAGCAGCTCGAGGTCAGCCTGTAGCGAAGACCGGGCGGCGGCTGCGCTGGGGCGTCCTCGGTGCCGCCTGGATCGCCAACCAGGCCGTGATGCCGGCCATCAACGCGTCGCGTCATGGAGCTCTGCGGGCCATCGCCAGCCGAGACGTGAGCCGCGCCCGGGCGCTGGCCGGGCGCCACAGGGTTGGCACCGTTCACGAGTCGTACGAGGCGCTGCTGGCCGATCCCGAGGTGGACGCGATCTACCTGCCGCTGGTCAACAGCCTCCACCGCGAGTGGACGCTCAGGGCCCTGCAGGCCGGCAAGCACGTGCTCTGCGAGAAGCCGCTGGCGCTCAACGCCGCCGAGGGGGAGGAGATGGCGGCCGCTGCGCGGTCCGCCGGCCGCATCCTGATGGAGGCGTTCATGTACCGGTTCCATCCCCGCATGCGGCGGCTGCGGGAGACGGCGAAGGGCGTCCGCTACCTGCAGGCCAGCTTCGGGTTTCCGCTCCGGGACGAGGCCAACTACCGGCTGCAGCCCGAGCTCGGCGGCGGGGCGCTGCTCGACGTCGGCTGCTACGGGCTGGACGTGGCCCGCTGGCTGCTGGGCGAGCCGGACAAGGTGGTCGCCGTCCTGCGGCCGGGCCCGACCGGGGTCGACCTCAGCGCGAGCGTGCTGCTGGGCTTCCCGGGCGGAGCCACGGCTTCGGTCTGGGGCAGCTTCGAGTCACCCGAGCAGCAGGAGCTGCTGCTGGTGATGGAGTCCGACGTGGTCAGGATCGAGCAACCGTTCACGGCCTGGAAGGACCCCCACGACCCCTACCGGCTGATGGTGGACGAGTTTGCGGCGGCCGCGCTCAGCGGCTCAGCCCCGCCGCTCCCCCTCGACGATTCCGTGGCCGGGCTCCGGCTGCTGGACCGGGTCCGGGCCGCTGCCGGGCTCTGACGCCGCCGGCGCCAGCCG
>DATGVT010000114.1:0-2119 GCA_035300005.1 Candidatus Acidiferrales bacterium | reverse complement strand
GAAGGCGCGGCGCCCGGCGGCCGACAGGACCAGGAAGACGCCGCGGCGGTCGGAGCGGCATGTCTCCCGCCGCACCAGGCCCGCCTCCACCATTCGGTCGGCGATCTGCGTCAGCGCGCTCTTGCCCACGACCGCGCCCTGGGCCAGCTCCTGCATGCGCAGCCGGCGGCCGGGCGCCTGCTGGAGCCGGAGCATGACCTCGTACCAGGTCAGCGGCAGCCCCCGCTCCTCCACCATCTCTTGCTCCAGCCGCTCGCGCACGCTGACGGCCGCCATGAGCAACGAACGCCAGGCTTCCAGCCGCAGCTCGTCCGGTCGCTCCCGCCGCGCCATCTCGCTCCCCATTCTACGCTGGAATAGTTCATGTCTAAACTGTTTTTTAGTGAATGAATTCCGCGGCATGGAGGAGATTTGAAGATGACCACGACGTTCACGCTCGACCCCAACCACACCCGGCTGGGCTTCACCGCCAAGCACCTGATGGTGACAACGGTCCGGGGCCACTTCAAGGACTTCGAAGGCCAGGTGCAGCTCGAGAAGGCCGGCGATCCGTTGACCGCGCGGGCCACGGTCGGCGTCCGGACCGCCAGCATCGAGACCGGGGTCGCCGACCGCGACAACCACCTCCGCTCGGAGGACTTCTTTGCGGCCGAGACCTACCCCGAGCTCAGCTACCGCAGCACCACGATCGAGGACCTAGGCGACCGCCGCTACCGCGTCACCGGCGACCTCACCGTCCGCGGCACGACCAGGCCGGTCACGCTGGAGGTGGAGGTCGAGGGCCCGATCCAGGACCCCTGGGGCAACCAGCGGGTCGGCGTCTCGGCGACGGGCACCCTGAACCGGAAGGACTGGGGCCTGAACTGGAACCGCGTCCTGGAGGCCGGCACCCTCCTGGTCAGCGACCAGATCAAGCTGGAGATCGAGGCCGCGCTGGTCAGCCGGCCGGCGGCAGTCGAAGCCGCCTGAAGCAGGTTTCCGGCAGAGTTAGGGGGCGATGCCCCTGGTAGGCGCCGTCCTGCACGCCCTGCAGCTGGCCTTCTTCATGTTCTGGGAGGTGCTCTGGCCGCTGGCCCTGGGCTTCCTGCTCTCGGCGATCGTCCAGACCGTGGTCTCCAAACGGGCGGTGGCGGGAGCGCTGGGCCGGTCCGACCTGAGGGGCTTCGCCCTCGCCTGCGGCCTGGGGGCGGCCAGCTCGTCCTGCTCCTACGCCGCGGTGGCGGTGGCCAGGGCCCTGTTCCGGCGGGGCGCCAGCTTCGTCAACGCGATCATCTTCGAGTTCGCCTCCACCAACCTGGTCTTCGAGCTGGGGCTGGTGCTGCTGATCCTGCTCGGCTGGCAGTTCGTGGCCGCCGAGTTCGCGGGCGGCCTCCTGATGGCCGTGATCCTCTGGATCCTCTTCAAGCTGACCCTGCGCGAGCGCATGGTCCAGGAGGCCCGCCGCCAGGCCGAGCGCGGCGTCGTCGGCTCGACCATGGAGGGCCACGGCGAGATGGACATGTCCATCACCGAGGGGCCGCTCCTGGCCCGGCTCTTCTCGCCCCGGGCGTTCACGGCGATCTCCCACTACTTCTTCATGGACGTCTACAGCCTCTACGTAGACCTCGGCCTGGGCTTCCTGATCGCGGGCGCCCTGGCCGCCTGGGTGCCCGACAGCTTCTGGCAGGCCTTCTTCCTGACCGAAAACCCGACCCTGAATCAGTTCTGGGGCCCGCTCGTGGGCCCGGTGCTGTCGATGCTGAGCTTCGTCTGCTCGGTCGGCAACGTTCCCCTGGCCGCGGTGCTCTGGAACGGAGGCATCAGCTTCGGCGGGGTGATCAGCTTCATCTTCGCCGACCTGATCATCCTGCCCATCCTGAACATCCACCGGAAGTACTACGGCGGGCGGAACTCGCTCTACCTGCTGGCCGTGTCCTACGCCGCCATGGCGACCGCCGGCTTCCTGATCGGGGCCGCCTTCCAGGCCCTGGGCCTGGTGCCCACTCACCACCGGGTGCTGGTGCTGACCGCTCGGCCGGAGTGGAACTACACCACCTACCTGGACCTGCTGGCGCTGCTGCTGCTGCTGGCCCTGGGCTGGCGATTCCTGACCACCGGGGGCCCGGCTATGCTGAAGACG
>DATGVT010000113.1:0-5800 GCA_035300005.1 Candidatus Acidiferrales bacterium | reverse complement strand
GGGGCGCCTGCCGCAGCAGCGGGTTGCGGCCTCCGCGCCGATCCCGGCGGCGACACCGGCACCGGCCCTGCCGGCGCAGCCCGGGCCCTTGACCCCGCCGCCACCCTCGCAGCCGACTCCTCCGGCCGGCTCGGCGGTCCTCCTGCTCGAGCAGCTGGGACTGAAGCGCCTGCGCCCGAAGGGCCGCTTCCTGCTCGACTCCTACTTCGCGAACGCGGTCCAGGTCGGCCGCGAGGTCGCCGGCGAGCGCTGGCCGGAGGTGGCGGAGGCGGCGGGGCTGCCCGAGCTCGGGTCCGCGGACCCGGCCGGCGGCCGGCAGCGGAGGACGCCGGTGGAGCACCCCAGCCGGCTGGTGGACGGTTTCGAGCGCGTCTACGGGCTGCACGCGCCCGACCGGATCCGCGAGTGGGGCCGTAAGGCGGCCGACCGCTGGCTCCGGCTGCGCAGAAAGCAGCGGCGGATGCCGGCCCTCCTGAAGGCCTTCACCGAGTGGATGGACGAGGTGCGCGGCGAGCCCGCCCACGTCTGGCGGCAGATGGACCCCAAGCAGTTCTGGCTGGTGCACTACGGCAACCTCTACGCCCTGGGCCGGCGCCAGCCGGAGAAGGCCTGCTTCGTCTGGACGGCGACCTACGAGACGCTGCTGCGCTGGGCGGGGCTGGCCAACGACTGGTACGTGGAGGAGATCGAATGCGGGTGCGTCAGCGGCACCTTCGACTGCGTTTTTGCGATCCGGTCCGTTAAGGCTTAGGCGACCCGGGCTACGGCCCGCCCCGGGCATAGACCGTCTGCCCGGTCACGAATCCGGCGTCCTCGCTGCAGAGGAAGGCGATCAGACCCGCGATGTCCTCCGGCTGCCCGATGCGGCGCAGCGGGATCTGCATGGCCGCGCCCTGCTTCATCTGCTCCCAGTCGACCCCGGTGCGCTCGGCGACCGCGCGGGTCATGCGCGTCTCGATGAACCCGGGCGCCACCGCGTTGACGTTGACGTTGAACTGCCCGAGCTCGATAGCCAGGGTGCGGGCAAGGCCCTGGATGCCGGCCTTGGCGGCCGAGTAGTTGGCCTGGCCCCGGTTGCCCAGCGCCGAGGTGGAGGAGAGGAAGACCATCTTGCCCCAGCGCCTGGCCACCATCACGCGCTGGGCGGCGCGGGCGCAGAGGAAGGTTCCCTTCAGGTGGGTGTCGATGACGGCGTCCCAGTCCTCGTCCGACATCTTGTGCAGCAGGTTGTCGCGGATGATCCCGGCGCACGTGACCAGCACGTCGAGGCCGCCGAGCTCCTTCTCGCAGCGCTCGACCATGGCCTCCACCTGCCCGCGGTCGCTGACGTCAGCGGCGATGGCCAGCCCCTTGATCTCGCGAGCGGTCTCCTGAGCCGGCGCCCGGTCGAGGTCGGAGACGGCCACGCGGGCGCCCTCGGCCGCGAAGCGGCGAGCGGTGGCGGCGCCGATGCCGCGGGCTCCACCGGTGACCAGCACCACCCGGTCCTGGAAACGCCCTTCCGTCATGCCTCCACCTCCAGCGCCAGGCCGCCGTCCTTGCGCGGGTCGGAAGCCCCGCGCGCGCGTCCTCTATCGTCCACGGCGATCAGCTGCGGACGCGAGAAGTAAGGGTCGTAGTTGAGGGTGCGGCGGCTGGTCCGGTAGCCGGCGGCCTCCAGCCCGCGCAGGACCGAGACCGGGACGCGGCCCTCCGCCTGCACGGTCTCGGCCTGGTAGTCGACGCGGGCCGCGCTCACCGCCTCCACCGGGGTCATGCCGTGGTCGACCAGGTTGACCAGCACCTGCAGCACCCCGGTCACGATCTTGGTGCCGCCCGGGGCGCCGATCACGACGCTGACCCGGCCGTCCCGGAAGCCGATCGTGGGGCACATCATCGTGATCCGGGTCTTGCCCGGCCGCAGCGAGTTGGGGCGGCCGGGGCGGGGGTCGAAGCAGTTGAGGTAGTTGTTGTAGCCGAAGCCCAGCCCGGGGGTGACGACGCCGCTGGCGGCGCCCAGGGTGTGGGTCAGCGAGACCGCGTTGCCGCGGCCGTCGAGGACCGAGACCTGGGTCGTGTTCGGCGAGTCGGGGGCGGCCGCCAGCGCGTACTCCTTGCTGGCCAGGCGGCCGACTGGCACCTCGACGAAGCGGGGGTCGGCCAGGTGTCGCTCGCGGTCGGCGAAGGCGAAGGCCATGGCGTCCACCAGCCGCCGGGCGGCTTCGGCGGAGGGCCAGCCCTGGGCGGCCAGGTCGAAGCGCTCCAGGAAGTTCAGCATCTGCAGCAGGGTCAGGCCTCCGGCCGGCGGCCCGGCGGTGGCCAGCTCCAGGCCGCGGTAGGCGCCCCGCAGAGGTTCGCCGACCTGGGCCTGGTAGGCGGCCAGGTCCGCGGCCGTGAAGCTGCCGCCGTTGGCTTCGAAGTCGGCGGCGATCATCTGGGCGATCTGGCCGCGATAGAAGTCCTCGGGGCCTTCCCTGGCCAGCCGTTCCAGCGTGCGGGCGTAGTCGGCCTGCACGAAGTGGTCGCCGACCTGGTAGAGGCCGCCCTCTCGCGTGTAGATCCGCCTGGCTTCCGGCGTGGCCTGGATGCGCCGGTCGTTGGGCACGACGTCGGGCCCGTAGTCGGTCACCCAGTAGGCGTGCATGAAGCCGCTGACCGGGAATCCGTCGCGGGCCAGCGGGATGGCGGGGGCGATCGCCTGCTCCCAGCTCAGGGTGCCGAACCGGCGCAGGGCCTCGGCCAGGCCGGCCACCGTCCCCGGCACCCCCACCGACTGGTAGCCGACGTCGTTGACGGCGCCCTCGAGCACGAAGCCGTAGCGGTCGGCCGCCTCCCGGATGAACAGCCGCTCCCACTGGTCCTCGCGGACGCGCGCGCCCGCCGTGGCCCAGAACTCGACCAGGTGCGTCTTCCCCTCGGCCGCCTGGTGGACCAGCATCGCGCCGCAGCCGCCGATGCCGCACATCTGGGGGTCGATGACGCCCTGTACGAACGCGGTGGTGACGGCGGCGTCGACCGCGTTGCCGCCGCGGCGGAGGACCTCCAGGCCGGCCTCGGCGGCCACCGGCTGCGGGGCGACGATCAGGGCAGGCAGTCGGCGAACTCCTCGGCGGCCTCTTCCATCCGGACAAAGTTAGCGCCCAGCGCCTTCAGCTCGTCGATCAGCCGCTCCAGCAGGAGCATCCGGTGGCCGCGGCCGATCACCTCCGGGTGAAACGTGTAGACGAGCACGCCGCGGTCCGCGGCCTGGGTCAGGAAGCGGAAGTCGCCGACCCAGTTCTCCAGCACGCCGCCCGCCCACATCAGGCCCGGCTGGGGTCCGCGGGGCGCGCGCACGTACTCGAAGTGGGGATAGTCGTCCAGCGACCAGCTGACGGGCAGCTCGAGCAGCCGCGTGGGCTCGCCGAACACCGTCTCCTGGGCGCTCATGCGGTCGCCGCGCCGGGCCGCGTACGGCTGGTGGTCGGTGGCCATCAGGCTGCTGTCGTACCCGAACCCGTGCTCCAGCAGCAGGTCGACGGTGTGGGGCGAGAGATCCCACGACGGCGAGCGGTAGCCCCTGGGCCGCCTGCCGGTCAGCCTGCGGATACACTCGATCCCGCGTTCCAGGACGGCAGCTTCGCGCTCGCGGCTGTCCAGCTCCGCCGGCGGCTCGTGCAGGTATCCATGGTGGCCCACCTCGTGCCCGGCGGCGACCACCTTGCCGCAGGCCTCGGGGTAGGTGTCGATGGTGTGACCGGGGATGAACCAGGTGCTGGAGACGTTCTTGCGCGCCAGGAGTTCAAGGAGGCGCGGGACCGCGAAGGCGCCGAACTCGCCGCGGGAGATGGCGGTCGGCGTGGTCAGGCCGCGGTAGAGCCAGGAGGAGAGGGCATCGAAGTCGAAGGTCAGGCAGGCGAAGTGCACGACCACCATTCTCGACCCGACCGCAGCGGTCCCGGCACTTGACGGTAAGCTGCCCTGGCCCAGTGTCGCCGCCGACGCAGTACTCACCCGACGGGAAGTGGTGGTGGGATGGCCAGGCCTGGCAGCCGGTCAAGCCCCAGGCCGGGCTGCGGCGGCCCCCCAACTACGTCTGGGCCCTGGTCGCGGGCGGAGTGGGCCTCCTGCTCTGCCTCGGTGTCTGCGGAATCGGCGCCGTGATCTCCAGCGTCGGTGGTGGCGGCGATTCAGGCCCGAGCGGCGACATCACCGGCGTTTACACCCTGAGCACGTGGAACGGGCACAAGATTCCGGCCGGCGGCGGCGGCCGCCTCATGATCGACGGCGCCTTCGAGCTGCGGCACGACCAGACCTGGCAGATGAGCTTGAGCTGGCGCGGTGAGCTCGGTTACTCCCGCCACACGGGCGATGTAGGTACCTTCACGCGCAGCGGCTCGACGCTGAACTTCCAGACCGACGCTATGGCGCCGTTCACCGGCCGCCTGAGCGGCAACAAGCTGACGGTGGAGTTCGACTTCACCGGCAGCGGCAAGCTGGACCAGTTCGAGTTCGTCCGCTGACGTGCCTGCTCGGCTGGGCCGATGACGACTTCTGCTACCTGGTGGCGGTCCGCTTTTGACCCTCCCCTTGGGGGATGGTAGGGAGGGGTGGCAGACTAACCGGCGATGAAGCTCCTGATCGAGATCCTGCTCGCGATCTTCCTGCACCCGATCGCCTTCATCCTCTGCCTGATCAACATCGTCCGGCGCCGCGACCTGTCCTTCCTGAAGAAGGTGGTCTGGGGGCTGGTGACCTTCATCTGGGGCATCGGCCCCATCCTCTACGTCCTGGTCGGCGACGGCGCCTTCTGGTGAGTTGACCCCCCGCCAGGGCCCACCTACGCTCGCCCCATGAGCATGTCTGGACCGTTTGGTGTGCTGTTCGTGCTGTTTGCGGTGGTGTTCTATCCGCTGGCGACGCTCATCCTGGCCTTCATCGCCGGCTTCGGCTTCCGCAAGGGCTGGGATCTGGGCGGCACCTGGCCTCCCAGGCAGCGCTGAGGCGACGTGGACCGCCCGCTCCGGGGCATCCGCGTGGTCGCCTTCGAGCAGGCTCTTTCCCTCCCCTTCGGCACCTACATGCTGGCCGAGATGGGGGCCGACGTGGTCAAGATCGAACGCCGCGGCCGGGGCGACGTGATCCGCGGCTGGGACGAGGCCGTCCACGGCCTCTCCACCGGCTTCGTCTGGGTCAACGCCGGCAAGCGGGACGTGGCCGTCGACATGGCGCGGCCGGAGGGCCGCGAGGTCGTGAAGCGGCTGGCGCTGCAGGCGGACGTCTTCGTCGAGAACTTCTCGCCCGGGGTGGCCGCCCGCATGGGGCTGGCCGACGCCGACCTGCGGCCGCTCAGCCCGCGGCTGGTGTACTGCAGCCTCTCCGGCTACGGCCAGTCCGGGCCCTATCGCGACCGGAAGGCCTACGACCTGCTGGTGCAGGGGGAGGCGGGCGTCCTCCTGACCAGCGGCTACCCGGAGGCCCCGGCCCGGGTCGGGGTGCCGATCACGGACCTGATCGCAGGTGTCAACGCCGCCCTGGGGGTGACGCTCGCCCTCTACGAGCGGGAGCGGACCGGCCAGGGCAGCTTCCTCGACGTCTCCATGTTCGACGGCGCGGTGGCCTGGCTCGGGTACTTCCCGCAGCGGATCTGGCACGAGGGCAAGGAGCCGCCCCGCACCGGCATGCGCCACCAGTACATCACGCCCTACGGCCCCTTCCAGGCGCGAGACGGCCGCTACCTGAACCTGGCCGTCGCCAGCGAGGACGACTGGAAGCGCTTCTGCGAGCAGGTGGTGAGGCGGCCGGAGTGGTTGGCGGAGCCGCGTTTTTCCAGCGTCAGCCG
>DATGVT010000112.1:0-3969 GCA_035300005.1 Candidatus Acidiferrales bacterium | reverse complement strand
CAGCCCGCCAAGGACGCCGCCTCGGCCACCCTCGGGAGGCTCACCCGCGAGTTTGCCCGCGACATGGGGATCGAGTGGTACTTCGAGGTGGGCCAGGGCGGTATCTGCCACACGGTCCTGCCGGAGCGGGGGCTGACCCTGCCCGGCGAGCTGGTGGCCGGCGCCGATTCTCACTCCTGCACCTACGGAGCGCTCAACTGCTTCGCGACCGGCATCGGCTCCACCGACCTCGCTTGCGTGCTGGCGCTGGGCGAGCTCTGGTTCCGGGTTCCGGAGACGCTGAAGTTCGTCTACCACAACCGCCTCGCAGAGTGGGTGGAGGCAAAGGATCTGATCCTCTACGTGATCGGCCAGATCGGCGTCGACGGTGCCCGCTCGAAGGCCATGGAGCACACCGGCGAGGCGCTGAAGGACATCGACATGGAGGCTCGCCTGACGATGACCAACATGGCCATCGAGGCCGGGGCCAAGAACGGGATCATGGAGTTCGACTCTGTCACCGAGGAGTACCTGAGGCCGCGCGCCAAGCGGGCGTACACGCCGGTAAGCTCGGACCCTGGCGCCGAGTACGAGAAGGTCTTCGAGTTCGACGCTGCCAGAGTCGAGCTCTCGGTGGCCAAGCCGATGTCGCCCGACAACTGGGCGCCGCTCTCCGAGGTCGCCGGCACCCGGATCGACCAGGTCTTCATCGGCTCCTGCACCAACTCGCGCATCACCGACCTGCGGCGCGCGGCGGCGGTGCTCAAGGGCCGCCAGGTCGCGCCCGGCCTGCGGCTGATCGTGACTCCCAGCTCGCACGAGGTGGCCAAGCAGGCCGAGAAGGAGGGGCTGATCGGGATCTTCCTGGAGGCGGGGGCGGCCTGGACCACGGCCACCTGCGGGGCCTGCCTGGGCGGCCACATGGGCGTGCTCGGAGAGGGCGAGGTCTGCCTCTCCACCACCAACCGCAACTTCCCGGGCCGCATGGGACACCCCAAGGCGCTGGTCTACCTCTCCAACCCGGTGGTGGCGGCGGCGACCGCGGTGGCGGGCGTGATCACCGACCCCAGGGAAGTGGTCGGCCAGCACCTGGCGCCGGTGTGAACGTTCTCCGCGGGCTGGCCTGGAAGTTCGGCGACAACGTCGACACCGACCAGGTGATCCCGGCCAAGTACGCCATCCACTCGCTGGACGAGAAGGAGCTGGGCAAGCACGCCATGGAGGGCGTGCCCGGCCGGGAGGGCTGGGCGGCCAGGGTCTCGCCGGGGGACATCCTGGTGGCCGGCTCTAACTTCGGCTGCGGTTCCTCGCGCGAGATCGCGCCCATCGCCATCCGCGGCGCCGGCATCTCGGCGGTGGTGGCCGACTCCTTCGCCAGCATCTTCTTCCGGAATGCCATCAACCTCGGCTACCCGATCGTGCAGTCGCCGCAGGCGGCGGAGGCGATCAAGGAAGGCGACGAGCTGGAGATCGACGTCGAGGCCGGAGTCATCCGCAACTTCAGCCAGAGCAACGAGTACCCGATCGAACCCTTCCCGCCCTTCATGAACGAGCTGATGCTGATGGGTGGGCTGGTGCCCTGGGTCCGGAAGCGGCTCGCGGAGCGCAGAGCCGCCGCCGCCGGCTGATGGACAAGTCGGTCGAATTGCAGGAGCCCCTCGGGGAGCTGGCGCGCGACCCCAAGCGCTTCGCCCACGACCTCAGGTTCCCGCCCGCGGAGAAGATCCGGGTCTACGACGACACTCTGCGCGATGGCGAGCAGATGCCCGGCGTGGCCTTCTCGCCGCGGGTGAAGTACGAGCTGGCCAGGGAGCTCTCCGCGATCGGCGTCCACATCATGGACGTCGGCTTCCCGGCCGTCTCCGCCAGCGAGCGGGAGACGCTGCGGCTGATCCTGGAGGGCCGCCGGCGCGGCGAGCTGCGCGAGGACCTGGAGGTGCTCTGCATGATGCGGAGCACGAAGCCCGACATCGACGCGACCATGCGTGCGGTCGACGAGCTGGGCTTCAAACGCGACGACGTCACCTATTTCATCTTCACCTCGGCCAGCGACCTGCACGTCAAGTACAAGCTAGGCAAGACGCTCCTGGCGCGGGAGGGGGTCCCGGCTTCGGAGTGGCTGGAGCTGCCCGTCTCCTTCTATCGCCAGGCCAACCTGCGGATGATGTGCGAGGCGATCGCCTACGCGCGGGACCAGGGCGCGACCGCGGTCGAGTTCGGCGGCGAGGACGGCAGCCGTGCCGACGTCGGCTACATCGCCGAGATCCACCAGCAGGGGCTGGCCGCGGGCGGGACCCGTCCGTCCACCCCCGACACCGTGGGCTGCTACTCGCCCTACGCGGTTCGCGAGTACATCCCGCGCATCAAGGCGGCCGCGCCGGAGTCGCCCCTGGTCGTGCACTTCCACAACGACCTCGGGCTGGGGGCCTGGAACACGGTGGTCGCGCTCGGCTCCGGGGCCGAGGTCTTCACCACCTCGGTCAACGGCATCGGGGAGCGGACCGGCAACGCGCCCATGCACCAGGTGCTGCTGCAGCTGCGCTACCTGTTCGGGATCGAGATCCCCGGCTTCCGGTACGAAAGGCTGCGGGACCTGGCCCGGCGGATGGAGCGGCTCAGCGGCATCCCGGTGCAACCCACCGAGCCCGGCATCGGCCTCAACGTCTTCAGCCACGAGTCCGGCATCCACACGGCTGGGATGCTGATCCACCCGGCCATCTACCAGTTCCTTCCGCCCGAGGACCTGGGCGCCGAGATCGAGTACGTCTACGGGAAGCACTCGGGCGCGGTGGTCATCGAGCACGCGCTGCGGGCGGGCGGCGTGCGCATCGAGCCGGAGCTGGTGACGAAGGTGATGAACGAGGTCAAGCGGATTCGCGAGGAGAGGGCCGAGCGGTCCGACTTCTCCGAGTTCCACGACCGCTACTACCAGCACCTGAAGGGGCTGGGGGTGACCGCCGAGGAAGTGGTCGAGATCGCCCGCGAATTGATCAAGGCCGATGGCGACCGCCGCTGAAGCTCCGGCCACCTCCAGGGAGGAGTTCCTCCAGGTCCACCGCTGGATGTGCCTGGCCAAGGCGCTCGACGACCGCATGCACATCCTGGTCAAGCAGGGCCGGGCGCCCTTCGTCGGCTCCAGCCGCGGCCACGAGGGGATCCAGGTGGCGGCCACGGCGGCGCTCGACCGCGAGCGCGACTGGCTGGTGCCCCACTACCGCGGCCTCGCCAACGCGGTCGTGATGGGGCTGACGGCCAGAGAGTGGATGCTGGCCGTCTTCGCCAAGCGGGACGATCCGCTCTCGGCCGGCCGCAACATCCCCGGCGGCTGCTACAGCTACCGCCGCCTGCGGATCGCCTCCGTGTCGCAGGTGGTGGCGACCTGGATTCCGAAAGCCGCCGGCATCGCCTACGCGGCGAAGCTGCGGGGCGAGGAGACGGTCGTCCTCTGCAGCCTCGGCGACGGCGCCACTTCCAAGGGCGACTTTCACGAGGGCCTCAACTTCGCGGGGACCCACAGGCTGCCGGTGGTCTTCGTCTGTGAGAACAACGGCTACGCCATCTCGGTGCCGCTCCGCCTGCAGTCCGGCAACCCCAACCTGGCCGAGCGGGCGGCCGGCTACGGCATGGCCGGGACCACGGTCGACGGGACCGACATCCCCGCCTGCCTCGCCGCCGCGCGGGAGGCCGTGAAGAGGGCGCGGGCCGGCGGCGGGCCGACCCTGATCGAGGCCAGGATCTGGCGCATCAACTCCCACACCTCGGAGGACTTCCAGGCCAAGTACCGGAGCGCCGAGGAGCTGGAGGAGGCGGCGCGCCACGACCCCCTCGCCCGCTTCGAGGCCTGGCTGGCCGAGCAGGGCTGGCTCAGCCCAGAGGAGGCGCAGGCCATCCGAGAGGAGTACGACCGGGAGGCGTCGGAGGCGGCTGACTGGGCCGAGCAGCAGCCCGACCCTCGCGCGGAGGACACCGCGGTCAACGTCTTCGCCTGAC
>DATGVT010000111.1:0-4828 GCA_035300005.1 Candidatus Acidiferrales bacterium | reverse complement strand
CCCCGAAGGTCTCGCCGCTGTTGACACGGTCGATGAGCTCGGAGAACCGGATTAGGCCCTTGTTGGTGTGGACCTGCGACTCGCCTGTGAAGCAGGGGTTGGTGGCGTTGATGCGACCGGTGTTGGGAACGCAGTTCCAGTCCTGGATGGTGCTGTCGAACTGGACCCCGGGGTCGCCGCAGGTCCAGGCCGCCTCCGCCATCTCCCCCCATAGCTGCCGGGCCGGGTGGGTCTCGATGACCCGCCCGTCAGTGACCGCCTTGGTCGGCCAGGGCCGGTCCTCGACCACCGCCTCCATGAAGGCGTCGGTCGCTCGGACTGAGTGGTTGGCGTTCTGGAACTGGATGGAGTCGTAGGCGCCGCCCGCGACGTTGAACCCGGACTCATAGCCGGCCTCGATCAGGGCCCAGGCCTTCTTCTCCTCCTCGGCCTTGCAGCGGACGAACTCCAGGATGTCGGGGTGGTCGACGTTGAGGATCACCATCTTGGCCGCCCGGCGGGTGGTGCCCCCGGACTTGATGGAGCCGGCGAAAGAGTCGTAGCCGCGCATGAAGGAGACCGGGCCGGAGGCGGTGCCGCCGCCGGAGAGGGTCTCCTTCGAGGAGCGGAGGACGCTCAGGTTGGTCCCGGTGCCGGACCCGAACTTGAAGAGCATGCCCTCGGTCTTGGCCAGGTCCAGGATCGACTCCATCGAGTCCTGGACCGAGTTGATGAAGCATGCCGCGCCTTGTTGGACGCGGCCGGGCACGCCCAGGTTGAACCAGACCGGGCTGTTGAAGGAGGCGTGCTGGGTCACCAGCAGGTAGCGGAGCTCCTGCGCCCAGTTCTCGGCGTCCTCGTCGGTGGCGAAGTAGCCGCCCTTCTTCCCCCAGCCGAGCAGGGTCTCGACCACCCGGTCGATCAGGTGCTTCACGCTGGACTCCCGCTCGGGGGTGCCCTGGTTGCCCCTGAAGTACTTCTGGGCGACGACGTTGAGCGGCAGCTGGGACCAGGAACGCGGCACCTCGACGTCCTTCTGCTCGAAGATCAACTGGCCCTTCTCGCCGGTGATGCTGGCGGTCCGGTGCTCCCACTCGACCAGGTCGAAGGCATGGGAACCCGGAGGCGTGAAGTAGCGCTGGAACCGGAGGCCGGTGGCCCGGGAGGTCCCGCTGCCGGTCTTTCGAGCTGTGCCTGCTGCGACGTCGGCTACGTTCTTGGCCATCTTCTCGAGAGCCTCCTTTTTTCGCATCCTGCGGCCTTCGCTTGGGCTCTGAGAGCTGCGGCGGCGTAGGGATGGAAGAGGCCCCAGAGCATGCCCGCCACTTATGCCCCAGGGCCTCGACTAACGGGGTGAAATATACGCGGGGGTTCGGGGGGTGTCAAGCCTCAAAACACAACATATTCGGGTCAAATCAGCCCCCGGCCCCAAGATATTGGTGCATTACCTGTAGATAACCCTGGGGACAAGCTTTGGATTTCCGGTGTGTCACCTGGTGATTTCCGCCGGCTCGACCAGCTCCAGGCTGGGAGCCGCCTCCAGGCGCTCGGAGACCTGGATCGATTGGGCCGAGGCTCGGATCCGGGCGGCGGCCTGCTTCCCCTCGCCGTAGGCGTTCTCGAGCATGGTTATGGCCCGCCGCAGCTTGTTCTCGAGGGTGCTGTCCCAGACCTCGAGCTGGCGCTCGACCTCCATCAGCGACGCCTGCAGGTTCTCCATGTCCACGCTGCGGGCGAACTGGAGGTGGAGCTGGTAGAGCGCGAGGACGTATGGCAGCGCCATCGAGTAGGCGACGACCACCACGTGGTGCCGGTGGGCCTCGGCGAAAGCACCCCGGCAGACGCCGTAGGCGGCGTCCGGGATCGCCGCCAGCGCCCAGGGCGTGGTGGTGGCGGGATCGATGTACTGGCTGACCTCCCTGACCCGCCGCTCGACCTCCTTCTCGACCTGGGCCGCCAGCTGGACCCGGCGGGCCGGCTCCAGGGCGGGCGCGGCCAGCGCCTCCAGCGCCGGGCTGGCCGTCCACTTGGAGTCGAGCGGCAGGATGCGACCGCCCGGCAGCCGCAGCGCGAACTCGACCAGCTTGCCGCCCACCCAGGCGTCGCGCTGGAGCATGTCGGGTGGCAGATGGTGGAGCGCCTCTTCGAGGATGTTCTCGCCGGCGGCGCCGCGGGACTGGCTGCCCGAGATCACGGCCTCCAGCCGCCGGAGCATCTGCCGGGCCTCCTCCTCCTGCTGGCGGCGGTCGTCGAGCTGGGTCCGCAGGGCGCCCAACCGCTCCCGGATCTCGGCCGACCGGGCGTCCTGGTTTAGGCCTCCCTCGGCCAGCCGGGAACGGAGGTCGGCGAGGTCGCGGGCTTCCGATTCGGACCTCCGGACCAGGCCCAGGACGAGGGCGGTGACGGCGGCCAGGAGGGCGAGGACAACCACCAGAAGCAGCGCGAACAACAGTTCGGTGCCCGACATATTGTGCATTCTAGGCGGTGGGGTGGGCGCTGGCAAGCCTGTTAACCTGGGCTCGTACATGACCGAGCGGGCGCCCGACCGGATCCCGCTGGAGGAGGTCTACATGCGGATGGCCGAGGAGCTGGCGAAGCGCTCCACCTGCCTCCGGAACCAGGTCGGGACGGTGATCACGTCGGGGGACCTGACGCAGGTCCTGGGCATCGGCTACAACGGCAACGCCCGCGGGCTGCCCAACACGTGCGACTCACCGGAGCCGGGCAGCTGCGGCTGCCTCCACTCGGAGACCAACGCGATGATCAAGGCCGGTGCCCAGACCCAGGGCAAGCTCATGTTCGTCACCGTCTCGCCCTGCGTCCTGTGCGCCAAGATGGCCATCAACTCCAACGTGGCGCGGCTCTACTACCGAAAGGCCTACCGCGACCCGATCGGCCTGGACGTGCTCCGGCAGGGCAGGGTGGAGGTCATCCAGTACGACCGCTGGCGCGACCTCTGGCGGGGGCTACCCGGCTAGCCGGCTCGGCGAACGCGCGGCGGAGGGCGCCCCCGATGTCGGCCATCCCATCGTGCGCGCGGTCGATCGCGCCCGCGACCCGCAAGAAGCCATGGATCATCCCCGTCTCGCGCCGCAGCCGGACCGGGACGCCCGCCTCCTGGAGCCGGCGCGCGTAGGCGACGCCCTCGTCGAGCAGGGGATCGAGGTCGCAGACCAGGACGTATGCCGGCGCCAGGGCGGCTAGATCTGGGGCCCGCAGCGGTGACGCCTCCGGCTCCAGACGCCGAGCCGGGTCCGGGCAATATTGGGTCCAATACCAGCGCATCCCCTCTCGCATCAGCCCGAAGCCCTCGGCGTTGGCCTGGTACGAGGGCGTGTCCAGATCGCAGTCCAGGACCGGGTAGGCCAGCACCTGCAGGCAGAGCCGGATCCCCTCGTCGCGCGCCCGGATCGCCACCGCCGCCGCCAGGTTGCCGCCCGCGCTGTCGCCGGCGACCGCGATCCGCCCGGGGTCGCCACCCAGCTCGCCCGCCTGGCCGGCCACCCAGGCCAGCGCAGCCCAGGCGTCCTCGACGGCAGCCGGGTAGCCGTGCTCGGGCGCCAGCCGGTAATCGACGGCGACCACCGCCGAGGCTGAGGCCGCGGCCAGGCGGCGGCAGAGGGCGTCGTGGGTGTCGAGGCTGCCGACCACCCAGCCGCCACCGTGGAAGTAGACGGTGACCGGCAGCTCTCGATCGGGACTCGGGCTGTACAGTCGGGCTGGCACCTCGCCCAGCGTCAGGTCCTTGACCGCCGGCAGTGGGATGACCTCGCCCGCGAACACGGTCGCGGTGCCGGCGAAGCTGCGGCGGACCTCCGGCGCCGAAAGCTCGTGCACTGGGGGCAGGCCGGCCGCCGCCATCCCGTCGAGGTAGGCGCGGGCCTGAGGGTCGATGCTCACCGCGAAAGGGTACTAGTCCTGGATCACCCGCCAGCCGCCGTCGCCGAGAGGCACCACCCGCGCCCGCACCGGCGGCGACTCCCGCCGGCGCCGCCGCAGGCGAGCGATCAGCCGGCCCAGGTCGCGCTCGGGCGCGACCGACTCCAGGATGCGCCGGGTGGCATAGACGAGGACCGGCCCGCCTTCGCGCAGGGCCTCGGCGGGCGAGACCCAGACCACCTCCTCCACCTCGCCCGGCTGCGGATGCACGCCCTGTCCGGCCGGCCGCCGGGCCAGGAAGAAGCGGGTGTCGAAGCGCCGCCGCACCAGCTCGGGCGTGATCCAGCGGGCCAGGAAGACCAGGCGGTCGAAGGCGGGCGCCAGGCCGCCCGCGGCCAGCGCCGCGGTCCAGCTCAGGCCGCCGGCCAGCGCCGCCCGCAGCCGCCGGCAGTCGGCGTCCGCCGCCAGGCGCCCGCTGCGCCGCCGAGCCAGCAGGATCCCGACCTCCTCGAAGAGCTCCCGGACCGCCGCCGAGCGGTTGGGGTCCGCGAAGTCGTGGTCTTCGGCGTGCAGGCTGCCGCCCGGGAACACATACGCGGAGGGCGCGAACTCGGCCCCGCCCGGCCGCCGCATCATCACCAGCCGCCAGGGGTCGCGGCCGCGCGTGAGCAGGACGGAAGCCGCGGGGCGGGGCTCGACCGGCGAGCCCTCGTTGAGCAGGCCGGAGAGGCCCGGCGGGATCTGGATGGCCGGAGTCTAAGGGTGCGGCCGGAAACCGGGCCGAGGGCTCGCGGTCACAGGCGCCCCGAATGCTAGGAGACGACGAGCACTGGAAGAAGCGCATTGGAAATGCGTCACTGAGGAGCGCAGGAGGCGACACAGCAGTCGGGCCGCATGGGGCCGCTAGCACCGGACGGGCTTTTCGGCCGCACCCTAGCATTTGGGCTCTATGGACCTCGGCCTCGAGGGC
>DATGVT010000110.1:0-3804 GCA_035300005.1 Candidatus Acidiferrales bacterium | reverse complement strand
TTCGACCGCTCGCCGCCCCGCGCCAGCCCGAAGTTGTCCAGCGGCTCGGCGATGATGTCGCCCACCGTCATCCGGGGATCCAGGGAGGCGAAGGGGTCCTGGAAGATGATCTGCAGGTTGCGGCGCACGGCCCGCAGCCGGCGCCCAGCCAGCCGGGTCATGTCCTTGCCCTCGAACCAGATGTGGCCTGCGGTGACCGGGTGGAGGGCCGTGATCAGGCGCCCGAGGGTGGACTTCCCGCAGCCCGACTCCCCGACCAGCCCCAGGGTCTCGCCCCGGCGCACCTCCAGGCTGACGCCGTCGACCGCGCGCACCACGTCGCCGCCCAGCCCCCCGACCGGGAAGTGCTTGTAGACGTCCTCCAGGCGGAGGATGACCGGGTCCAGCCCGGGCTTCGGCGCCCTGGGCAGGACCTCAGCCTTCGCCAAGCCTCTCCTCGGCCTTCTCCTCGGCGGCGGTCACCTTCTTGATCTCGGCGGCGGCCGCCTTCGAGATCTCGGCCGCCCGCAGCTCCCGGGTCGCCTCCTCGGGCACGTTCCGCATCAGGACCCAGCAGCGCGCCTTCTGCCCGGCGGCGACGGCCTCCAGCGGCGGCTCCTCCTTGTCGCAGCGGTCGATCCGGAAGGCGCAGCGGGGGTGGAACTTGCAGCCGGGCGGCAGCCGGACCAGGTCTGGCGGCAGGCCCCGAATCGAGACCAGCCGTTCCTTGCGCGCCTCGTCCACCCGGGGCACCGACCGCAGCAGCGCCCAGGTGTAGGGATGCTGGGGGCTGTCGAAGATCTGCTCGATCGGCCCCTCCTCGACCACCCGCCCGGCGTACATGACGACCACCCGCGAGCAGAGGCTGGCGACCAGCGCCATGTTGTGGGTGATCAGCATGATGGCGGTTCCCAGCTCGCGGTTCAGCTGCTTCAGCAGCTGGATGATCTGGGCCTGCACGGTGACGTCCAGAGCGGTGGTCGGCTCGTCCGCGATCAGCAGCGCCGGTTCGTTGGCCAGCCCCATCGAGATCATCCCCCGCTGACGCATGCCACCCGAGAACTGGTGCGGGTAGTCGCTCACCCGCCGCTCCGCGGCCGGGATGCGCACGCGCTTGAGGAGGGGCACCACCCGGTCACGGGCCTCCCGGGCGCTGAAGCGGTCGTGGGCGGTCATCGCCTCCTCGATCTGGGCCCCGACCTTGGTCACGGGGTTCATCGAGGTCATGGGGTCCTGGAAGATCATGGCCACGTCGTTGCCGCGGAAGTTGCGGATCTGGTCGTCGTCCATCTTGGTGACTTCCTTGTCGCGGAACCAGATCCGACCGCTGACGATCCGGCCCGGGTCGGGGAGCAGCCGCAGGATGCTGAGCGCGGTCATGGTCTTGCCGCAGCCGGACTCCCCGACCACGCCCAGCGTCTCGCCCTCATCGACGTGCAAGCTCACGCCGTCGACAGCTTTGACAACCCCGCGCTGGGTGAAGAACTGCGTCTTCAGGTCTTCGACCCGAAGCAGGGTTTCCGCCAAAGCGGAGCTAGCTTACGACCGCTACCTGCGCATTCGGGGGTCGAGCGAGTCGCGGAGCCCGTCCCCGATGAAGTTGAACGACAGCATGGTCAGCGCGATCGCCACCGCGGGCACGATCACCAGGTGCGGGAAGGCGAAGATCGCCTCATAGCCGTCGTGCAGCATGACCCCCCAGGACGGCGTCGGCGGGCGCAGGCCCACGCCCAGGTAGCTGAGCACCGCCTCGGTGAAGATCGCGGCCGGGATGCCGAAGGTCAGGGAGACGATCACCGGCCCCAGTGAGTTGGGCACCAGGTGCTTGAGCACGATCTTGAGGGGGCTGGAGCCGGCCGCCCGGGCGCCCTCGATGTACTCCTTCTCCTTGATGGCCAGCACCTGGCCTCGGACCAGCCGGGCCAGGCCGACCCAGCCCACCAGCCCGATGGCGATGAAGATGTTCCAGAAGCTGGGCCCGAGCGCGGCCACGATGATGAAGATGAAGAGCAGGTCGGGGAACGCGTACATGATGTCGGTGAAGCGCATCAGGAGGTTGTCGATCCGGCCGCCGAAATAGCCCGCGGTCATCCCGATGCTGCCGCCGATGGCGAGCACGATGACCTGGACCAGGAGGCCGATCGAGAGCGAGATCTGGGAGCCGAACATGATCCGGGACAGCAGGTCCCGGCCCAGGTTGTCGCTGCCCAGGATGTGTCCGGGAGAGAGCGGAGGCAGAAAGGCGTGCTTGGTGTCCTGGGCCAGCGGGTCCAGGATGACGTGCGCCGCCAGCAGCAGAGGGGTGGTGAGGGCGACCAGCACCAGCAGCAGCGCCACCGAGAGGCCGACCACCGCCAGGCGGTTGCGGCGGAAGCGCTGCCAGGCGTCCGACCAGAGTCCGATCTGCTCGGGGACGTCCCACTCCAGCTCCTGGAAGGCGAGCGCCGGAGCGGTGGCGGCCATCAGGTGAGCACCCCTGTCACCTAGGAGATCCTTACCCGCGGGTCGATGAAGGTGTAGGTCACGTCCACGATCAGGTTGGCGATCGCCACCAGCAGCGCGTAGAGGATGGTCGTGCCCAGGATCATCGGGTAGTCGCGCGAGCTGACCGCCTGCACGAAGCTGCGTCCGATGCCGGGGATGGAGAACACGCTCTCGATCACGAACGAGCCGGTGACGAGGAAGGCGAAGAGCGGTCCCAGCGCGGTCACGACCGGGATCAGCGAGTTCTTGAGGACGTGCTTGACCACCACCAACCGCTCCCGCAACCCCTTGGCCCAGGCGGTGCGCACGAAGTCCTGGCGCAGCGCCTCCAGCGTGCTGGAGCGCGTCAGGCGGGCCAGAAAGGCGATCGGGAGCAAGGAGATGGCCAGCACCGGCATGACCAGGTGCTGGGGCAGCGTCTCGTCGAAGCTGAGCCCGCCGGTGGGCAGGAAGAAGGTGCCCTCGGTCAGTCTGTTCATCTCCACCGACAGGCCGATGATCAGCGCCAGCCCGAACACGAAGTTGGGCACCGACGCCCCCAGCGTCCCCAGGCCGACGGTCAGGTAGTCGAGCCAGGTGTTCTGGCGCAGCGCCGCGATCACGCCCAGGCCGATGGAGACCGGGACGATGAAGAGGAACGAGGCCGAGCCCAGGGCAAACGTGTACGGCCAGCTCTGCGCCAGCAGGGTGCCGACGTCCTGGCCGGAGTGCTGGAGGGACTCCCCGAAGTCGAAGTGGACGACCCGCCAGACGTAGAGCGCGAACTGCTGCCAGATCGGGAGGTCCAGGCCGTACTTCTCATTCAGGTTCCGGATCACGTTCTCCGGCAGCTGCCGCCCCTCCCGGTCCCAGGGGCTGCCCGGGGTCAGGTGGGCGAGGGTGAAGGTGATCAGGATCACGAAGAAGAGGACCGGGATCAGCCAGAGCAGCCGGCGGAGGATGAAAAGCGCCAGGCCCATGCCCCGGCTTCTCGGAATCGGAAAGGCGAGCAGGGCGCCCCGCGCGGGGGCGCCCTTCGCTACTGCCAAATGACTCCTAGTGGGTGGTGATGTAGATCTTGCTTACGTAGAGGTCGCCCGGCCAGTCGTCGAGCGAGGTGGAAACGATTCCCGCGACGTAGGGCTTGCGGAGACCAAAGGTCAGCCGCTGGTACATGAACGCGACGGGGGCGTCGGTGACCAGGATCTTGTGCGCCTGCAGGTAGAGGTCGTCACGCTTCTTCTGGTCGGTGGTCGAGTCGGCCTGCTTGACCAGGTCGTCGTACTGCTTGTTGCTCCATTTGTCGAAGTTGTTGCCGTCGCCGGTGCGGAAGATGTCGAACCAGTCCTGCTGGTCGGGGTA
>DATGVT010000109.1:0-2919 GCA_035300005.1 Candidatus Acidiferrales bacterium | reverse complement strand
GTTCCTGCGGGACGCGTTCTCCTGGCTGGTCGGGCGCGGCGGGGGGCAGGTGGCGCTGGACCCACAGTGGGTCGGCACCGAGGAGGCGCGGCTGCCGGTGGGCGCCTCGGGCGGCTGGCCGGGGCCGGTCTGGGTCCTGTTCAAGGAGTCGGACATGCCGGGCTGGTCCGCCTCCCTCCAGACCGCGGGCGGAAGCAGGCCCCTCGCCATCCTCCCCTCCGAGCTGGACTACATGCTGGTCCGGCTGGACTCGGCCCCGGCAGGATCGCAGCTGGTCTTCCGGTACGGCCCGACGGGCTCCGAGATCGGCGCCTGGGCCATCTCGCTGGGGGGGCTCTGCCTGGTGGCCTTGTGGATGGTGCGCCCGGCGGTCTATCGTCCCCTGCTCGGCCGGGCGCTGCAGATCAGGTCACGGCTGCGGTCCTGGTGGATCGGCCTCGAGGAGGAGTAAGTTGGCGTCTCGCGCGTTGGAGTCTTCGGAGTGAGAGAGATCCTCCGCCACCGGTACACACGCGCCCTGCTGCAGACCCTGTTCGGGGTCGCCCTGCTGGCCGTCTGGGCGCGCTCGGTGCCCGTGGCCGAGGCCTGGAAGGAAGCTCGGGTCGAGAGCTGGCCCCTGCTGGCCGCCATCTTCGGGCTCATGCTCCTGAGCGGCCTCCTGCGGGCCGCGCGCTGGACGCTGCTCCTGCGGCCGCTGGCCCGCGTCGGGCTGGGCGAGGCCTACTGGATGAACGCGGCCGGCGGGCTGCTCAACTTCGTGATCCCGATCCGGAGCGGCGACGCCGCCCGCGCCTGGTGGCTCTACCGCCGGCACGCCGTGCCCGCGGGCGGCGGCATCGCCACCATCGTGGTCGACAAGGCCCTCGACCTGGCCGCGGTGGTGGTCGCCCTGACCGCGGTGGCCGCGGTCGTCGCCGGCGGTGCGCGGGGCTCCCTGGTCAGCAGCGGGCTGGGCGCCGCCGCCCTCACCGCCGGCCTGCTCCTGGCCAGCGTCGTCCTCACCGCCAGCCTGGGGCCCTGGGCGGTGCGGACGCGCCCCTTCCGCAGCCTGCTGCCCCGCGGCTGGGGCGATGCCATCGCCGCCCAGGCCTTCGCCTTCCGGGCCGGCTCGGCTGCCCTTAAGAGCCCCTCCCGGACGGCGGCGGTGGCGGCGATCAGCATCCTCGCCCTCGCCCTCGACGGGTTCAACTTCAGCCTTCTCTTCACCGCTCTCGGCCTTCAGGTCAACCCGCTGGCCGCGATGGGCGCCTACCCGGCGTTCGTGCTCGTCTTCGTGGTGCCCTCGGCGCCGGGCTACGTCGGCACCCTGGAGCTGGCGGGCTCGCTGGTGATGGGCCTCGGCCTCAACCTGGCCGCCGCCTCGGCCGCCGCGGCCACGCTGGTTTGGCATGCGCTGACCGCGATCGTGGTCCTGGCCACCGGCCTCACCGGCTTTGCCCTGGCCGGCGGCGGCCGCCGGGAGGTGGCGGGAAGCAGGGTGGCGGTCTTCCACTGCGGATTCACCTACTCCGGCGGCGGCGAGCGGATCGTCATCGAGGAGGTCCTCGGCCTCCGGGCCCGCGGCTATCAGGTCGAGTGCTACGCGCCCACGGTCGACATCAGGGCCTGCTACCCGGACCTGATCGGCCAGGTGGGGGTGAAGACGTTCCTGCCCCAGCTGCCGCGCGGCTTCCCCTTTCGGGACGCGATCCAGATGGCCGCCGCCAGCGCCCTGGTCCCCCTCTACGCCTGGCGCTTCCGCGACTTCGACGTGATCCTGGGCGCCAACCAGCCCGGAGCCTGGATCGCCTACTGCGTGGCGCGGCTGCTGGGCAAGCGCTACCTGGTCTACCTGAACCAGCCCAACCGCCTTATCTATCCGCGCCCGATCGACCTCGAGACCGGCTGGCTGACCAACCCCGACTACTTCGTCCTCAACGCGCTGATCCGCCCGCTGCGCGGTTTCGTGCGCTGGGCCGACCACGCCTCGGTCCTGGGCGCGGAAGAGCTCCTGGTCAACGGGCGCTACATCGGCGACGTCATCCGTTCCGCTTACAGCCGGACGGCTGTCGACTGCCCGGCCGGCTGCCACCCGGTCCCCGGCCACCCGCTGCCGCTGGAGCGCCGCTATCAGGGCGGCCTGGAGTTGAACGGCTTCCGGATCCGGCGGCCGTTCGTGCTCCTAACCAACCGGCACTACCCGCAGAAGCGATTCGACCTCGCCATCCGGGCCCTTGCCCTCCTGCAGAACCGGCACCCGGGCCTCCAGCTGGTGGTGCCGGGCGCCTTCACCAGCCACACGGCGGAGCTGCAGCGGATGGCGGCCGAGCTGGAGGTCGAGGACCGGGTCCTCTTCCTGGGCGCGATCACCGAGAAGCAGCTGCTCCGCCTGTACTCGGAGGCGGCCGTCTACGTCTACCCGGCCCCGGAGGAAGATTTCGGGATGGGCGTCATCGAGTCGATGGCGCGCGGCGTGCCGGTGGTGGCCTGGAACCGCGCCGGACCCACGGTCACCGTGACTCACGGCCTGAGCGGGTACCTGGCGCGGCCGGGCGACGTGGACGACTACGCGCGCGGCCTCGAGGAGCTGCTCAGCTCCCCGGAGGCCAACCAGGCCTACGGCCGGCGCGCCTACGCGCGATCGCAGGTCTTCGCCTGGGGGCGTCACCTGGACGTGCTGGAGGCCGCCCTCGCCGCCCGGGCCGCGGAACCGGCGGTGGGGGTGGCGCTCTAGTGGCGTCCCGCCAGCTCAGCCTGCTGCCGGACGAGGAGGAGGAGGACCGGCGGATCGACGCCGAACACGCGGCCCCTTCCTCTCCTCCCCGTGAGGCAGGGAGCGAGACCGAAGCGCTCTCGGGGCGCTCGCTGGTCGCCCTCTGGGCGGTAGCCCTGGTGCCGCGCTTCTACTACCTCTTCTCGCTCTCAAACCCTGAGAACGCC
>DATGVT010000108.1:0-21890 GCA_035300005.1 Candidatus Acidiferrales bacterium | reverse complement strand
CGAACCACGGCTGCGTCCCGACCAAGGCGCTGGTGCGGACGGCCCGGATCCTCGACCTGATCCGCGACGCCGGCCGCTTCGGGATCCAGGTCGCGGCGCCGGACGTGGAGTGGCGGCGCGCGATCGGCCGCGCCTACCAGGTGCGCGACCACATGCTCCGCTATGGGTCGGCCCCCTTCCGGGAGTCCGGGGTGGAGGTGCGCTACCCCTGCCGCGCGGTTATGACCGGCGAGCGGCGGGTCCAGTGCGACGGTGAGGAGGTGGAGGCCCGGGCGGTGATCCTGGCCGCCGGGCTGGAGCCGGCGGTGCCGCCGGTGCCCGGCCTGCGCGAAGCCGGCTGCCTGGACAACGAACCGGCGCTGGACCTCTAGGCCGGGTCGACCGGAGCCCGGACCGCGTGCGCCGCCTTCTCTTCGAGAGCGGGACCAGCATCGAGGTGGATGAGATCCTGGTCGCGGTCGGCCGCACGCTGGACGGCCTCGGCCTCGACACGGCCGGCGTCGAATGGAGCCCGCAGGGCGTGAAGGTGGACGCCGAGCTCCGCACGTCCCAACCCTGGGCCTGGGCGGCGGGCGACGTGGTCGGCGGCGCCCTCTTCACGCACGTCGCCTCCGAGACGGGTCAGGTCGCGGCCCGCAACGCCCTCCGGGGAGCGCACGATCAGGCCGACCTGCGGGTCCTGCCGCGAGTGACCTTCACCGACCCCGAGGTGGCGTCGGTCGGCCAGACCGAGGCCGGCGCCCGCGCCGAAGGCAGGACGGTCCGGGTTGGCTTCGCGGCGCTCGCCGACGCCGAGCACCCGACGCTGTCCGAGCTGATGCGCTCGGCGCTGTCGGAGGCGGCCGCGACCTAGCCGCCCAGGGCGCGCTCCACCGCCGGCACCACCACTCGCTCCACGTAGGCGCGCACCGCCTCGGAAAGGGTCTTCACCAGGTCGGCCTCCAGCCGCTCGCGGGCGGACTGGTCGCGGTTGAGCTGGTCCAGCAGCGCGGCCAGGTCGAGGTGCGCCGGCGGCTGCGCCGGGGTGGGGCGGGCGGCGGGCAGAGCCGGCACCGTGGGGCTGGGGCGGAGCGAGGGGGTGGAGGACGGGCTGAGGAGCGGAGCCGGCAGGGCGGCGAGGGGGGCGCCGGCGCCGGTCCGCTCCACGTACACGTGCCACGCCAGCACCGCGCAGGCGATGAGGAGGACGCCTTCTGCGACCAGCATCCAGGTCAGGGGGGAGCGCGCCAGGCGGCGCATGGCAAGCGCCAAGGTAGGGGGCGGAGGCCGAGGGGGAAACCCTGCCTGTTAAGGGCGGGGCAGCGAGCGGAGGGCGGCCAGACCGCGGTCGATCGTCTCCCGCCGCTTGGGGAAGCTGAAGCGGACCTGGCCCCGGCCCAAGCGGGGATCGTGGTAGAAGCTGGACGCCGGCACCGTGGCCACCGCCACCTTCTCGATCAGATGGCGCGCGAAGGCGACGTCGTCGTCGAAGCCGAAGTGCCCGAAGCCGGCCATCGCGTAGTAGGCGCCGTGGGGCCGCACGGGTTCGAAGCCGATCTCGGCCAGTCCGCCGACGAGCACGTCCCGGCGCTCCCGGTAAGCCTCCAGCAGCGCGTCGTAGAAGGAAGCTGGAAAGGCGAGCGCCGAGGCGACCGCCACCTGCAGCGGATGGGCCGCGCCCACGGTCAGGAAGTCGTGCACCTTCCGGATCCCGGCCGTCAGCTGCGGCGCCGCGATCAGCCAGCCCACCCGCCAGCCGGTCACGGAGTAGGTCTTGCTGGCGCCGCTGATCGTGATCGTCCGCTCCCGCATGCCGGGCAGGGTGGCGATGCTGACGTGCTCGCCCTCGAACACGAGGTGCTCGTAGATCTCGTCCGTGATGGCGATGGCGTCGTGGTCCACGCAGAGTTCCGCGATCAGCCGCAGCTCGGGCCGCGTGAAGACCTTGCCGGTGGGGTTGTGCGGCGTGTTGACGACGATCGCGCGCGTCTTCTTGCCGAACGTCCGGCGCAGCTCGCCCTCGTCGAAGCCCCAGCCCGGCGGCCGCAGCGCGACGTAGCGGGGCCGGGCCCCGCTCAGGATGCAGTCGGGGCCGTAGTTCTCATAGAAGGGCTCGAAGACGACCACCTCATCGCCGGGGTCCACCACCGCCAGCATGGCGGCGATCATCGACTCGGTCGCCCCGCAGGCCACCGTCACCTCGGTCTCCGGATCCACGTCCCGGCCCCAGGCGGCCGACTGCTTGGCCGCCACCGCCTGCCGGAGCTGGGGTGCGCCCCAGGTGGTGGCGTACTGGTGGTAGCCGTCGGCCAGGGCGCGCTGCGCGGCGTCCACGATCTCGGGCGGCGGCGCGAAGTCGGGAAAGCCCTGCGCGAAGTTGATCGCCCGCTCGGCACCGTTGGTGGCAAGGTTGAGCCGTGTCATCTCGCGGATCACGGACTCCGTGAAGCTCTCCGCCTTGCGGCTCAGTCGCGAGCGGGGCCGGCCGCCCCGGCCGGGCGGGTCAGTGCCCCGGGGAGCCACGCTCGAGCCGGAAGTCGGAGCCCTGGCAGAGGGCGCAGACCGTGGGGGCCTCCAGGCCGCGCTCCCAGTGGCCGCAGGTCGCGCAGGTCCACTGCGTGTGGGCGAAGAACTCGAGCACGTCGGAGCGCGAGATCAGGCCGACCATGCGGCCGGCCCTGAGCACGGGCAGCCGGCGGATCCGCTCGCCGGCCAGGATGCGCGCCGCCTCGTCGATCCCGGTGTCCTCGGTGACCGAGATCACGTGCCGGCTCATGATGTCGCGAACCGTCTTGCCCTTCTTGGTGATGACGTCGACCTCGGAAACGATCCCGATCACGTGGCCGTCCTCCCCCAAGACCGGCGCCCCCGTGATCCGGTGCTCGGCCAGCGCCTGGGCCACCTCCTCCAGCGAAGCGTCCTCCTCGAAGGTGATCACCTTGGTCGTCATCAGCTCCTTGACCGGGATCATGCGGCGCTGCCCTCGCGAAGGAGTCTAGAGACCAGCTCGAGGCCGGCGTTGCCCCCGCTCAGGATCAGCCCGGTGACAGCGCCGTCCGGGAGCTTGCCGGCCAGGTAGGCGGCCAGGGGCAGCGCCCCGGTCGGCTCCAGCGCCAGGTGCAGCCGGGTCCAGGCGGTCCTCAGCCCCTGCTTGATCTCCTCTTCGGTGACGGTGACGATGGCGTCGGCCAGGCCCTTTTCGACCAGCACCTCGAAGTTCCGGCGGCCAACCGAAACGGTGCGCACGCCGTCGGCCAGGGTGGTCGGGGCGGCCGGCAGCGTGTGCAGCCGGCCGGTGGTGAGGGTGAGGTAGGCATCGTTGGCCGCCTCGGGCTCCACCCCCACCACCCGGGCCCGCGGCCGGCTCGCCTTCACCACCAGCGCGGTTCCGGCCAGCAGGCCGCCGCCGCCCACCGGCGTGACCACGACCTCCACCTGGCCGTCGTCCTCGAGGACCTCCTTGGCAACCGTCCCCTGCCCGTGGATCACGTCCCAGTCGTCGAACGGGTGGACCAGCGTCAGGCCTCGCTCGGCCATCTCCTGCTGGACCCTCTGCTCACGGTTGGCGAAGGTGATGCCCTCCTGGATCACCTCGGCGCCCAGCGCCCGGGTGGCAGCCACCTTGGCCGGGTTGGCGTCCTCCGGGATCAGCACCACCGCCGGCAGCCCGGCCACCCGCGCGGCCAGGGCCACGGCCTGGGCATGGTTGCCCGAGCTGACCGCGATCACGCCCTTTGTCGCCGCGTCCTGCGCCAGCTGAAGGATGGCGTTGAAAGCCCCGCGCGGCTTGAAGGAGCCGGTGACCTGGAAGCACTCCGGCTTCAGGCGCAGGTTGGGCGCCAGGTCGGTCCCCAGCAGCGGGGTCCGGCGGACGTGGGGCGCGATCCGGGCGGCGGCGGCCTGGACCTCGCGCAGGTGGTCCTTCAGGTAGCTCATGGGATCGCCTGGGCCCGGCTCGCGGGGGACGCCTCCTCGGGCCGGCGGCGCTGGCGGCGGTTGGTCAGGAAGATGCCGGCCAGGATCACGGCCATGCCCAGCAGCGTCGTCCAGGGAACCGCCTCCTGGAGGAGCAGAAAGCCCCAGACCACCGCCGTGATCGGGAGCAGAAAGGTGACCGCTGACGCCCGCGTCGCGCCCAGGGTGTTAAGCAGGTAGTAGTAGAGGACGTAGGCGATCGAAGAGCCGCCGACCCCCAGGGCCAGGGCCGCCCCCAAGGACAGCGGCTGCAGGTGGGTGGCCGGCAGTGTGGGCACGGCCAGGGGCAGAGCCAGCAGGGTGGTCGCGGCCAGCTGGCCCAGGCTGGCCTGGAAGGCGTCGACCCCCGCCATCCGCCGGCGCTGGTAGATGGCGGCGGCCGCGTAGCTGGCGGACGCCAGCAGCACCGCCAGCGCACCCAGGGTGTCGCCCCGCAGGCCAGAACGCTGGACCGACGGAGCCACCAGGATCACGGTGCCGACGAAGCCGATCGCGACGCCGCCGTAGTTGAGGGGGCTCGGGCGCTCGCTGGGGGTGACCCAGTAGGCGGCCAGGGCAACGAAGAGCGGGGTGGTCGCGTTGAGGATGCTGGCCAGGCCGCTGGTGATGGAGAGCTCGCCCCAGGCGATCGCGGTCCAGGGCAGCAGGCCGGAGAGCACGGCCATGGCCGCGTAGTCGAGGTAGGCGCGGGCTGGGCCGCGGGCGTCCGTGCCTGGGCTGCCTGGGCTGCCTGGGCTCCCTGCGCTGCCTCTGAGCGTCTGGACCAGGATGCGGCCGCGCCCGCTGGCGGCCAGGATCAGCGCCAGGCAAGCCCCCCCGATCCCCGCCCGCAGGAGGACCAGAGTCGCCGGGCTCATGTCCTTGACCGCCACCTTGATGAAGAGGTAGGAGGCGCCCCAGAGCAGCGCCAGCCAGCCCAGCGCCAGGTAGGGGGCCAGGGTGCTGCTCGGCTCTGCCCTGGCGCTGTCAGACACTGGTCGGCCAGGAGTCGGTGCTGAGCGCCAGGGTCACCGGTCCGTCGTTGGTCAGCGTGACTCCCATACGGGCTCCAAAGCTGCCGGTCTTCACGCCTATTCCGTGCCCCCTCAGGGCTTCGGTGAAGAGCCCGTAGAGCTGGTCGGCGCGGCCGGGTTCGGCGGCGCCGATGAAGCTGGGGCGGCGGCCGCGGGAGAGGTCGGCGTAGAGCGTGAACTGGGAGACGACCAGCGCCTGGCCTCCGGTGTCGAGGAGGGAGAGGTTGCTGCGGCCCTCGGGGTCGGCGAAGAGGCGGAGGTGGGCGACCTTGGCTGCCAGCCGGCGGGCGTCGGCCTCGGTGTCGTCGGGGCCGACCCCGACCAGGAGGAGGAGGCCGGGGCCGATCTCCTCGGAGCGGGGCGCCGACGGGTGGGCGGCAGACCATTCCACGGATGCCCGCGAGACCCGCTGCAGGACCAGCCTCATCCGATACTCACCCTCCCCCAATACCCCCCACCCAGGGGGAGTGGCGGAATCCTATTCGGGAGCCCGCCAGGATGACAACCCAGCCTGTTAAGAGCGCTTCAACCAGTCGGCCAGGTCGGCGAAGACCTCCTCCTTGCCGTAGTCGTTGAATGGCTCGTGAAACCGTCCCGCGTACTCCCTCAGAACCTTTGCCTTGGACGCGGCCCGCTCGAAGACCTCCCGTCCGCCGGTCGGGTCGATCAGACGGTCTTCTTGCCCGAGGATCATGAGGAAGGGCAGCTCCAGCTCCCCAGCCCGCCGCCGGATTTGATCTGCGGCGGCGACCCACTCCGTGTACATGCGAACCGAGATCTTCGGATGGACCAGAGGGTCATCCACGTAGGCAGAGACCACAGCGGGGTCGCGGGACAGCACCCGGGCATCGACCTCGTTGCTCAGCGTGAGGCGGGGTGCCAGCCGCGATGCGACCTGCCCGAGCCTTAGCTTCCAGGCCGCCGGCTGGACCGTCGTTCGCAGCGCCGGGCTCGAGACAGCAAATCGTCTCGGCTTGAGCGTGCCCCGCAGAACCGCGCTCAGCACGACAGCGCCACCGAAGGAATGCCCGAGCGGAACCACTTCCCCAGGGGACTCGCGCGCCACCAGCTCGCCGAAGGCAGCGGCATCATCCAGCCACTGCGACCAACTGTCCAGGTGGCCCCGCTGGCCGTCACTGCGACCGTGGCCGCGCAGGTCGACGGCGTAGGTGGAGATGCGATGGTCCGCCATCGCTGCAGCCAGCGCCGCGTATCGACCGGAGTGCTCTCCATGCCCGTGAAAGACAGCCAGCGTGAGCCGGGCGTCGGAAACAGACCACTTCCGGTAGGCAAGCCGAGTCCCATCCGCTGAGGTGAGGCCGGCTTCCTCGACGGTGAGCTCAGCGACCAAGATGCCGCAGCCCGCGGAGGATCTTGAGGGCTTCCTGCTCCGCCTCCAGGAGGGTGGGCGCGAAGGCCCGCAGACCGCAGAGCGCGTAGCCCCATTCGACCGGACCGGCTGGCGCCTGTGAGTGCACCCGGTAGGAGGGCGGGTAGAAGTGGATGGGTTGATCCTCGACCTTCTTGATCACCGGCCGCCGGGCGAGCATGTCCTCCAGAGAGTTGCCCGACGGCAGGAGACCACTCCTGAACTCCAGGTAGCGGAGCTTCAAGAGAGGATGCTCTTCGTCGCGCAAGACCACCCGAATCCGATGTTCAGAGCTGAGGTCACGCAGGAAGATGCTCAGAATCAGGGCATCCGTCTCATCGCCCGCCATCTTCAGAAAGCCGGCTGCCGTGACATCGGCGCCCTCCGCGGCCTGCACGTGCCTGAAGAACTCCATCTCAAAGAGGTCGCGCGAAGACTGGCTCGCGATCCAGGGCGGACCGCTCTTCCACGGGCGAGCTGACCCGATCGCGCTGAACTGCGACCTGACCCCCTCCTGACGCTCGGGCGGCAAGCCATGCAGGCGGTAGTGAAGAACCCGGCGCACGGCTAAAGCCTACGCCCTCGTAAGTTTCAGAAGCCGCACCCCGGCGGGCGGCAGGTCGAGCTCCAGCGCCCCGTCGACGACGCCGGCGTCAGCTCGTGCCCAGAGGTCTCTCAGCCGCCAGCGACCTGGGAGCTCGATGCTCAGACTCTGGGCCCGCTGAGACCAGTTGAAGACCGCCAGAGAGTCCTCGCCGCGACGCCACACGACCGGTGGTAGGTCAGCCTGGACGGGTGCCCAGTCAGGGACAAAGGCTGGGCCGCCGACCAGATCCAGCACCTCTGGGTTGCTCAGAAGCTCCCGCCGTTCCGCGGCCAGCGCAGAAAGCCGATCGCTGAGGAAGAAGGGCCCGCCCGCCAGGGCAACGACGGTCACCAGCTGGCGGGCCTCGTCCAGGCTGATGTTGCCACCTGCCAGCGCGACGTCGGGATCGAGCTGATACCAACCCTCCAGGAAGTGCCTCCAGGCCAGGTTGCGAGCAACCGACCGAATCTCGTCATCGACGAAGACCGGCCGGGCTTCGGCGGTCTCGGTATCCAAGAGAGGAGTACAGGTGTCGATCCCGATCCGGCAGCCTTCGACCAGGCCGCGAATGGGACCCAGAGGGGCTCCACAGGCCAGGAGGTAGGAGCCGCGCCCGACCCCTCGGCGGATGGCCAGGAGGCCCTCGCGCAGCGCCGCGACGCCCGCGTAGGCGCCAGCGTAAAGGAAGTCGATCTTGAAGTAGTCGAAGCCTGCGTCTCTCAGCTCAGCGAACGTCGCCTCCAGGTGCCTCAGCACCTCCAGCTGCCGGAGATCGAGCACCTGGAAGTAGCGATTGTTGCCCTCCTGCATCGGGTCAATAGCCCTTTCGCCGTTGGGATGGGTCAGGAACCAGCGGTCAGGAGCCCGGCGGCCAAGCTCAGATTGTGGATCCACCAGAAAAGGGGCCGTCCAGATCCCAGGTCGAAACCCAGCGCCGGCGAGCTTCACGGTCAACTCCTTCAGGCTGGACCCGAACCGCGCGTTGGGCCGCCAGTCGCCCCACCCCGACTGCCAGCCGTCGTCGATCTGAACCACCTCGTAGCCGAGCCCCGCCAGCGGACCCTCCGCCAGGCAGGCGGTGTTCTCCAGCACGTCCCCGCGATCCACCCAGGCCCCGTAGTGGTACCAGCTCAACCATCCTCGAGGAGCCGGCGCCGCAGCAGCCTTGCCGACGGCTTGGGCCAGAGCTGAATCCACACTCCTGCCGGCCACCCAGGTCAGGGCAGAGCTGGCGGTCTCTCCCCCCCGTACACGCCAGGGCAGAGGGCGCCCATCGATCCCAGGGCCATCCGAGCAGAGGGCGGCCAGATCGCCTGCCTCGAGCTCAAAGCGTGTGCCCCAGCGCTCGTAGCTGTCCGTGGCTACGGCGAGGCCGACCCCGCTCTGGAGCGCGAGGCCCGCTGTCCACCAGGACTCCAGCGGGATCAGGCGCGCGGGCGTCGAGGCTGCGTCCAGCAGCTTCCGGCCGGCCGGACTCCAGGACTGATAACCGTTGAAGAGGAAGCATTGGGCCCCTGAGTCGGGGAGAACCGGGCGCCCGGCGAGGCCGAACTCAGCCACCTCCGCGGCCTCGACCGCCTCCACCAGCAGGTGCGTCCGCAGACGATCCCCGTCAAAGTCGAGACGGAGCTCGACGCCGAGCGGCCCGCTACGACTTCGGAGCACCGCCGGACCCGACTCGCCGCCGGAGAGCAGCTGCCAGGATTCAGAGAGATGCTCCTGGCCGCCAGCGAGGCGGCAGCAAGCCACCAGGTCGAGTAGGCTCGCGAGCTCAGGCCAGACAACGTGGAGGCGGCCTCCGTCGAGCTCGAAACGAGCTCCGGGCGCGACCATAGAGGGCGGATTATACGGAGCGGCCTGGCGGGCTCCTGGCAGCCCTCATGACCGCCTCCTGCCAGGGCGGCGCCCCCACCCTCAGCGGCAGGCGATGGGGTCCGGCCGCCAGCATGAACTCACCTCGCTGCGCGGCTTCCAGCCGCACGCGCTGGGCATCGCTCAGCTGGAAGGTCCGCTGCACCTTCGCCGCCTCTCCCGGCCGCAGGGATCCAAAGAAGAGGAGGGCAGGGTTGGTGGCGACCACCGAGCCCGCCTCGGAGCTCAAAAGGTCGCCCGGATTTTGAGTGGCGAAGATCAGCGCGCTGTCGTACTTGCGGATTCGCCGGGCAAGCGCCACCACGAACCGCCGTATGGTGGCGTCCTCGAACAGGAGCCCCAGCTCATCGATCACGAGCAAACGCCGCCGCGAGCGGGTCTTGATCCGGCTCCAGAGCGCCTCGGCCAGCAGGAAGTGGACCGGCGCCACCATCTCCTCTCGAAGCTCGCGCATGCCGAATACCACCAGCGGTGCTTCGAGATCGACATTGGTCGGCCTGCTGAAGATCTGCCCTAGACTGCCGGCCACCCAGCGGTGAAGCACACGAGCAACGCGCGAGCTCTCTGGAAGCCGCTCGGCCACGTCCCGCAGGAGCGGCACCTCCAGGTCCAGGAGGACCCTCCGGACCGCTTGCTCGACCAGAGCTCGGTCCGCCTCGTCAAGACCGCCGCAGATGATGCTGCAGAGGTCGGTGGCATCCGCCGCCGCGGGCCCCAGCCAGCCCTCGTCCCGAACCCCGTCCGGCCGTAGCTCGAGCACGTTGAGGGAGTGCCTCGAGCCGAGGGCGAGACTCACGTTCACGCCCCCGAGCCGGCTGGCCAGGCCAGCGTATTCGTGCTCGGGATCGATCACGTAAACCTGCGCCCCGGTGCCCAGCGAGCTCAGCAGGAGGGTCGAAAGGAGGTACGTCTTGCCGGCACCCGAATGCCCAAAGACCCCGATGTTCGCGTTCGCGTAGGTGGCCTGATCGAACGGATCCACGAGCACGGGAGCCCCGCCAGCCAGGTGGCGACCGAGGTAGAGGCCGCCGCTCTGGTTCAGCTCGGCGTCTGCCCAGGGGAGGCAGGTGGCCAGTGACGAGCTGTCCAGGAAATGGCAGCGCGTCAGCAGGTCGCGGCCCAGCGGCAGCGTGCTGACGTAGGCGTCCAGCATTCGAAACCGGCACCGCTGCAGGCCGCAGAGACTGCTTCGGGCAGCGGCTTCCAGCCGCTGAGAACCTTCTTCCAGAGCCCGCTGGTTCGGGGCCGAGAGGGTGATGTAGAGGGAAACCTGAAAGGCTCGATCCTGGCTGGCAGTCAGACGCCGCTGCAGGTCCTCCGCCGCCGGCAGAGCGCCTGCCATACGCGGGTCGGACTGCGCGGCGCCGGACTGGAGATGCGCGGCTCGCATGTGGGTCAGCTGCCGCTGGAGGTAGTGGATCGCCCAGGAGGTGGGCAGCGGGCTGGCGTGCCAGGCGAGGCGGACCCGAGCGCCCGCGGGGATCAGCCGCCACAGCCATCCGGCCTCCAGCTCGACCCCTGGAAACCGCGCCAGGTACCAGCTGCGAGTCCAGCCCTCAGCCGTCTGGTAGTGGTCGGCATGCTCCTGGCCGTAGAGGCTGGGCAGGCAGTCCGCCCCTGGCCCCGCTCCTAAAGGAATGCCGAGCTCGCGCAGACCGCTCTCCAGCTTGGCGGCCGAGCCCCGGCCGGCCACGATCTGAACGTGCCGGCGGTGGCTCGAAGCTGAAGCGCCGACGGCAGCCGCAAAAGCCAGGTCGGCGGCCCGCATGTCCGCTCTGGTGGTCGGGAACTCGCCAGCCTGGACCAGATCCGGCTCAGCCTGGCTGCCGGGCCGGGACTCGAGCACCACCTGGAGCGGACCATCCAGCCCGTCCAGCAGCCGGCGGAAGCCCTGGAACCAGCGCTGGCGATCGGCCTCGGGCGCGTCTCGGAAGCCGATCGCGCCGCAGTCGATCACGGTCGCGCCGCTGGCTTCCCAGGTCCTCGCCCGGGGAGGTCTCCTGACCAACCTCAGCGGGCCGGGAACCGTCCATCTCATCGCGGCGCGTTCAGGAGGTCGGCGAGGACTCCCGCAGCCCTGGAGGCCGGCGCCGCCGGGTCGAACATGACCGCGGGCTCCCGAGCAGCCTGGGCCGACTCGACCGTGGGGTCATCGGGAATCGTGACCACGAACTCAGAGTCGTCACGCACCAGCCGGCAGACATTTCCACCGCGCCCGCGACTCACGAACAGGTGCGCTGGTTGAGGCTCGCCAGGACACTGGGGAACGCCCACCAGAATCTGCCAGCGAAAGCGATCCCCAGGGTCGCCCTGCCAGCCGCCGGCGCTGGATCGCAGCTCGAGGCCGCTCGTTGGGTGGCGACCGGGGCTGGTGAGTCCCAGTCGAAGCTGAGCCTCCCCACCGTCGACCAGGACCGTACGCTCGCCGCGGGCGGCCAACAGGCAGGCGACCTCGACCGCGACCGTGGTCGCGTCTTCGCCTGGGCCGGAGCCGGACACGATCACCTGGCGGCTCAGCTGCGCTGCCAATCCTCTCGAACCCGGCCTCGCAGCCTTCTGGCGATCTCCTGGCCTGCGATGCCATCCAGGCTGATAGGCCAGGGCGAAGTTGCGACCAACGTAGAGGAGCGCATCGCCCGCCCAACCGTCCAGGGGACGCTCGCGCCACCGTCCCCACGCCAGGGCGGCACCTGCCGCGGCCGTCACCAGGGCAGCTGCCAGCCGAACGGCATCTGCCGCCCAGTCGGAAGACCACACGGCGAGGGCCGCCAGCAGCGAGGTCACCAGGTATCCCAAGCGAGCCGGGCTGAGCCCATAGACGAGCTTGTCCTCAAGATCGACGTCTTGGGGTACGCGGGCCCGCATCAACTGCCCAGCCTCGCAGGCTCGCCCGCTCGCCGGAACCTCGGGTGTTAAGGCACTAGAATCCGTCCTTGGGTCTCAGCGGCGCGCCCGCGTAGCTCAATTTGGCAGAGCAGGGGACTCTTAATCCCAAGGTTCACGGTTCGAGTCCGTGCGCGGGCACCATCTTCTTGTGAGCCTCTCCGTGTGGTCGGCTGGACCGCCAGGCCGGGACGGTAACCCTGAAGCCGAGGTCGGAGGCGTGTACGCTGGCCTCCGATGCGACTGGGAAATCTGCACACGCGCGCCGGAATCAAGCCGGTTGGCGTTCGCGACGGCCAGCTTCTAGAGCTCGGAGCCTCGGTCCGCGAACTCTTGGGAAGGGGCCCGGGAGCAATCAAGGCTGCGATGGCCGCCGCCCAGCGGTCCCATCCGCTCGAAGAGTCGCGGCTGGCCCCTGCCGTGCTGCGGCCGGGCAAGGTCCTCTGCATCGGAAAGAACTACGCCGACCACGCGGAGGAGCTGGGTGGGGTGGCTCCGGGAAAGCCCGAGGTCTTCATGCGCGCCTGGACCAGCCTCTGCGGGCCGTATCAGCCGGTGGCTCGACCCCACATCAGCCAGATGATGGACTACGAGGTGGAGCTGGCCGTGGTGATCGGAAAGCCCGGTCGCTACGTGCCCGCCGGCCGCGCCCTCGACCACGTCGGGGGGTATTGCGTCTTCAACGACATCTCAATCCGTGACTTCCAGAACTTCGGCCAGCAGTGGACGCCGGGGAAGAACTTCGACGGGCTGGGACCCTTGGGCCCCTGGGTCGTGACGCCGGAGGAGGTCCCGGACCCACACAATCTCGAGCTCACGACCAGGGTGATCACGGCTGAGGGCAAGGAAGAGGTCCTCCAGCAGTCTTCGACCGGCAGGATGGTCCATCGGATCGCCGACCTGATCTCCTACCTGAGCCTGTTCACCACCCTGGAGGCCGGGGACGTGATCGCCACCGGGACTCCCTCGGGGGTCGCCATGGCACGCCAACCGCAGCGCTGGCTGACCCCCGGGGAGACGGTCGTCTGCCGGGTCGACGGTCTCGGCGAGACCCGCAACCTGGTGGTGGCTGAAGCCCGGCCGAACCCCTAGAATTTCACCCCGTGGTCGGGGGCGGATTGGATTACAGCGCGCCTTTCCAGCGGGCCATCGAACTCATCGGAAAGCGCTGGTCAGGGGCGGTGATCAGAGCCCTCCTTCCCTCCCCGGCAAGGTTCAACCAGCTGCTCTCCGGAATCCCCGGCATCTCCGATCGCGTGCTCACGGAGAGGCTTCGCGAGCTGGAGGCCGAGGGCATCGTAGAGCGGCTGGTCGATCCCGGCCCGCCCGTTCGAGTCAGCTACCGCCTGACCTCCAGGGGTAGAGCGCTGGAACCGGTGCTCAACACCGTGGAGACCTGGGCCGAGAAGTGGCTGACGCCACCTGTGAGCGCGGCCGCCGCTAGCTAGGAAAAGTAGCCTCCCCTGCTACCATCCGTTGCGATGCCGATTGGCGACTTCTTGCGCCGGCGGCCCGACGCTCAGACCTGCCCAGCCTGTCACGCGCCCCTCCCCGCTGGATCTGTCTTCTGCTCCTCCTGCGGGGTCCGCGCCGACGACCCCGACTCCGAGCCTCTCCACATCGTCGATCGCCACACCGGCCTCTTCAACGACCGGTTCATAAGGCCGGTGCTGGAGGACGAGCTCGCGAGATCTCACCGCTACGGCCGGCCTCTCGGCATCCTTCTGATCGAGGCCGGCGAGGGTACGGGAGCTGACATAGCGCTCCTGAAGAAGATGGCTGCCGCCATAGCCGCCAACTTGCGAGACGTCGACACCCCCGGCGTGCTGTCCCGGACTCCCGCCCAGCTGCTGGCGGTGCTGCCAGACACGGATGTCTCTGGAACCGCTCACGCCGCCCACCGGGTCCTGGAAGCGGTGAACGCGGCGCTGTCGGCAAATGGGCAGCACGCCCAGGTCGGACTGGTCTGCGTCCGCCCTGGCCAGAGGCTGCGCGCGGGGGCGGTAATCGAGGCTGCGGGAAGGAGCCTCCGGGCCGGGAAGCCGGAGCTCATGGGCGGGCGCTAGCAACGCCGGTCGACATCTATCTCGCCCGCCATGGCGAGACCGAGTGGAGCCTCAGCGGCCGGCACACCTCTCGCACCGATCTGGCTCTAACCGCCGAGGGCGAGAGGGAGGCGGAGGCTCTGCGGGTGCGACTCTCCAGCCTCAAGTTCGCCGCGGTTTACTCGAGCCCCCGGCAGCGCGCCGTCCGGACCGCCGAGCTGGCCGGCTTCGTGGCGCCGATCGTGACGCCTCTCCTGGAGGAGTTTGACTATGGGGACTACGAGGGGCTCACCAGCAGGCAGGTTCACGAGGATAGGCCCGACTGGGAGCTCTTCCGCGATGGCTGTCCGAACGGCGAATCGCCCGAACAGGTCTACAGACGGGCCCTGACGTTCATCCAGGAGGCACTCGGACACGAGGGCCTGGTTCTGGCCTTCGCCCATGGCCACGTACTCCGTATGGTGGCGGTGGCCTTTCTGGCCCTCCCGGCCGTAACCGGCGCCCTCCTAAGCCTGGACGTGGCGACGATCAGCATCCTGCGGAACGGAGAGCGAGGGCACCTCCTTCAGCGCTGGAACTCTGTCTAGCCGCCTCCGGTTCAGAACCGCCCCCAAGAGGACCAGTTGGCTCAGGAAGTAAGCCCAGGTAACCAGCACGAAGATCAGCCCGAAGCCGCGCCCATAGGTGGTCAGGCGGTGGGTGAGGCGGACGTAGATCGGGAAACCCAGGGCGAGGACCTCGATCGAGACTGCCGCCAGCAGCGCTCCGGGCCAAACGTCGCGGAGGCCAAGCCGACGGTTGGGCACAACGCGATAGATCCAGAGCAGGAGGCCGAACATGATCAGGAAGCCACCCAGGGGGGCGAGGAAGGCGAAGGCCGCGTCCAGCTCGATGGCCCAGTTGAGGCCTACGGTGACGCTGATGGCCAGGAAGAGAACCAGCATCATCCGCAGGCCCAGCAGGCGGCTTCTCAAGAACGGCCGGCTCGGAGTCTGGTGGATGCTGTTCAGCGCGAATTCGAGAGAGGAGAAGAGCGTGGTGCCGCTCCAGAGCAAGCCCAGAACCGAGAAGGCGGCCAGCCACCAGGCGTTCTGCCTGACCCCGGCCAGGGTCTGGCCGACCTGCCTCTGGGCGTCGGCTGGAAAAGCGTTCAACAGGACGGCCTCGACCCCTGCGTGAAGCGGGCCGGAGCGCTCTACGAACCCAAGCACGGCCAGCAGTCCCAGAGCGATCGGAAACATGGCCACGAAGAGATTGAAGGCCAGGCCGGCGGCATAGTCCCCGGCCCGGCTGGAGACGTAGGCCTGCATCACGCGGGCGGGAGCAAGCAGGCCTCGCCAGCCCAGGGAGCGCCGGCCAGGCGCTTCGCTCACCGCTGGCGCAGAGTCCAGGTTCTGGCCCGCACCCCGGGCAATCCCGCGAAGACCATGAAGGCCGCCGTCTGCCGCTCCGCACGGTAGGTGTGGCGTTCCCCCGGGTTGATCAGGAGCAGCTCGCCGGCTCGCACGCTGCCCTCCGTCTGGCCGCCCTCGCTGAAGTTGAGCACGCCCTCGGTCACGATCATCGCCACCGGTATCGCGTTGCGGTGTTCCGGCACCTGCTGCCCTGGCGCCAGCCGCAGGCCCACCACGCGCATGGCGCCGCAGTCGGCGATCTGCTCCCAGCCGAATGCTCTCGGCTCCATGGCGGCGATTATCATGCCCGCCGTGCCGGACCTCCTGCTGCTGAGCCGCGCCGACGTGGAAAGCCTCCTCGACCTCGACCTGCTGCTCGACTCCCTGGCGGTGGCTTTCCAGGACCTCAGCGCTGGCAAGGTCTCGGTGCCGCCCCGATCGGCCGCGGTTGTGCCCGGTCGGGGACTGCTCGGGGTGATGCCGGGGTACCTGCCGAGCGCTGGACTGGAGGTGAAGCTGGTCTCGGTCTTCCCCGCCAACCACGATCGCGGGCTCCCCTCGCATCAGGCTCTGATCGCGCTCTTCGATCCCGAGACGGGAACGCCTCTGGCGCTGATGGACGGGACCCACATCACGGCCATCCGAACCGCCGCCGCTGCCGGGCTTGCTACGCGTGTGCTCGCGAACGAAGACGCGGTCACCGTCGCCATCCTGGGCGCTGGGGTTCAGGGCCGCGCGCACCTTCAGGTGCTGCCACGGGTTCGGAGCTTCCGGGCGATCCGCATTGCGTCGCGGGACCCGCAGCACGCTCAAGCCCTCGCCGCCGGGCACCCGAACGCGACGCCAGCCGAGTCGTTCGAGGAGGCGGTCCGAGGAGCCGACGTCGTCTGCCTGTGCACCCACTCCGCGCAGCCCATCACGCGGCGCGAATGGTTCCAGCCGGGTGTCCATGTCAATTCGGTGGGATCCAACCCGGAGGGGCCGGAACTGGACGGCGAAACCGTCGCGGCTGCCCGTCTCGTGGTCGAGTCTCGGGTCGCTTTCCAGCCGCCGCCGGCGGGGGCGGCCGAACTGAGGGGACTGGATCCGAACCGGGCGGCCGAGCTCGGAGAGGTTCTCCTCGGCACGCGCCCCGGCAGGCAAGGCCGCGACGAGATCACCGTCTACAAGTCGATGGGGCACGCGGTCGAAGACGCGGCTGCGGCCGGCCTCGTCCACGACCTGGCCCGAGCCAGGGGAGTCGGCCAGCTGGTAAGCATCTGAGCCGGTGACTGCGGCGCGTCCGACAGTTGTGCACGTGTCCGGGCCGGAAGGCGCCCGCGAGGCCAGGGGCGTGGTGGTCGTAATCGACGTGCTCCGCGCCTTCACGGTCAGCGCCGTCGCCTTCGCCAGGGGGGCCACGCGGTGTGTGCTGGTGACGAGTGTCGAGGAGGCCAGACGCCTCCACCAAGAGATCCCCGGCTCAGTCCTCTCCGCCGAGGAACGCGGGCTGCCGATTCCGGGAATCGAGATCAGCAACTCCCCCACCATGGTCGCCCAGCTCGAGCTTGCGGCTCGAACCCTGATCCAGCGGACCAGCGCGGGCACCCAGGCGATAGCCGCCCTCCAGGCAAGCCGCGGCGTCGAGGCCATGTTCGCGGGCAGTCTGGTGGTAGCCGCGGCCACGGCTCAAGCCGTCCTGTTAAGACGGCCCCGGCTGGTGACCCTGGTCGCCAGTGGTGCACCCGATCACCTGGAGGACCGCGCCTGCGCTCTGCTCCTGGAGACGGCGCTGAGGGGCCGGCCAGCCGCCGCTGCCGAGCTTCTCCGGCCATTCCTGGCGTCGCGACGCTACCGCGAGCTCCGTTCCAACGCTACCCGAGGGTTCCCGCCCAGCGACCTCGACATCGCGCTCGACGTGGATCGATACCGGTTCGCGATGCCGGCCCGGCTGAAGGAAGGCCTGATTGAGCTCGAAAAGCAAGATCTGACAAAGATTTGACAGATCCGGTGGGTGCGGGCGTGACCGGTTGGCTGGGGCGTGCGTTCTTACTAATAGGAGTTCTTGTAGGAGTTCTTGCACGATGCCCGCCCCGACAAAGCAGCGCCGCAGCAGGCGCCGGCCGCAACCAAAACCGGCCGTCCCCGATCTCCATTCCCAGCTGGAGGAGCTGCTGGGCGCCGTGTGGGGAGCTGAGGCGAACTGGCGCTGGGACGATCGTCTGGACCTGGCGCTGAAGGTCAGAAGGCCGGACGGCCAGTAGCCGGCACGCCGGCTCAGGGCAGACGCTCGATCCACTCTGGCGTCGAATACTTGGTCCGTGCCAGAGCCGCCGCCTCGGCCAGCTCGGCCGGGCTCAGAGTCCCGGGGGTGGTCCGCCGGTCACTGGCGAAGGACTCGATCAGCGCGCGAACCACCTCACCCAGCGGGAGCGAGAGGAACCAATCCAGCGGCGAGACCGCCTTCTCAGCGCTGCGGATGCCGAGCTGCGAGCGGCGTTCCCGGCCGACGCGGATCAGCCGGGGCACGATCTGGACGTCCATCGAGTACGCGAGCAGCGCGTGGTGGAGCACGCCACCCCGACGGCGCGCCTGGGCCGCACCCCCGATCTTGCCGCGCGGAGAGACGATGTCGTTGATGGGCCGGTAGCTCGCCGGGACGCCCAACCGCTCGAGGCCGCGGACAGCCCAGGCGTCCAGGAAGGCGAACGACTCCCGAAGGCTCATTCCCTCCACCAGCTCGGCCGGCGAGTACAGGGAGTAGGTGATCGTGCGGCCGGGTTCGGCGATCATGGCGCCGCCCCCTGTCATCCGTCGCACCACCCGAAATCCGAGCTCGGAAGCCTGTTCGGAGTCGACCTCGTTGACGATCGACTGATTCGAGCCCAGCACCAGGCACCGCTCCGACCACCCCCAAAAGCGCAGGGTCGGAGGGTGCACGCGAGCCGCCACGCGGGAGAGCAGGACTTCGTCCAGCGCTAGTTGAACCTCAGGGGCGAGCTCCCTGTCGAGCTCGCCTTCCGCGGCCGGTGCGACGACCTCCCAGCCCCAGCGGCTCCAGCGCTCCCAGACCTGGTTCACGCTGTGCAAGTATTCGCTGCCACCGTGCCCCACCCGGAGCCTCAGATGCGGCCTCGACGCCCCCCAGCCCTCTGGATCCTGCTGGCCGGCAACACCCTGACCATGATCGGAGTCACCCTCTTCCTGCCCATGCTGCCCCTCTTCCTGGGCGCCAAGGGTGGGTCGGCGGCCGTCGTGGGCGCGGTGTTCGCGGCCGGCATTCTGGCCCGGGCGCTGGTGCAGTACCCGGCGGGCCTGGCCGCGGACCGCTTCGGATCCCGACCGGTGATGGTGGCCGCCATGGTCGCCTACGCCCTGCTCTTCTTCACCTACCTGCTGCCCCTGCCGCCGTTGGCGTTTATCGCTGTGCGTTTCGTCCACAGCTCGGCAGGCGGCTCTTTCGGCCCCGCCGCCAATGCGCTGCTGGCCGATCTCACGCCTTCCGAGCAGAGGGGCCGAGCCTTCGGCCTCATGCAGTCCACCACTATGGCGGGGCTGCTGATCGGTCCCACGCTCGGCGGTCTGGTCGCCGGTCTGCGCCTGGACGCGGTCTTCGGCGCGGCGGCGCTGGTGTCGCTGGCAGCGGCGGTGGTCCTGCTGGCCCTGCCACGGCCACCAGCCACCAGGGCCACCCAGAGCGTCCCCGCCACACCCGAACCGCCGCTGGCTCCGGCCGGCCTGGTGCGCAAGCTCCTACCCCTGATGCTGATCGGGGCCGCCTTCCCCTACCTGATCGGCACCTACGACACCATCTGGAGTCTTTACGTCACCTACCGGGGAGCCAACACCGTGCAGGTCGGGCTGAGCTTCGCCCTCTTCGCACTGCCGAGCGTGCTGCTCAGCAGCAGGTCAGGCGCGCTCGCGGACAGGATCGGTGCCAAGCGACTCATGATGGTCGGCCTGGTCGGAGCCGGATTCTTCGCCGCCCTCTATCCATTCATCACCAGCGTGCCGCTCCTCATCCTGCTGGGGGTCGTGGAAGGACTCTTCACGCTCAACTTCGCCCCCGCCCTGTTGTCCGAGGTCAGCCGGACCGCCCGCCCGGGCCAGCAGGGACGAACCCAGGGCTTCTATCAGGCGGTGACGAGCGGCGTGCAGATCGCAGGGTCCCTTATCGGCGGCGCCCTGTACACGCTGGGCCCTGCCTACGCCTTCCTCGGCATCTCGCTGGTGTGCGGGCTCTCGCTGGCGAGCGCGCTGATCGGACCGACCGTGGTCAGGACCCGGGAGCGGGCGGCGGCGGCTCCGGGTATCCGGTGACTGGCCGGGTAGCTCACGGGCTCTTCACCGGCTCAGCTCAGCGGCCGGTGGAACTCCAGCATGCCCGGGATCCGGCGGTAGCCCATCTGCTCGTTCAGATGGAGGATGGGCGCGTTCTCACCGTCGTTCTGGGTACGGACGCTGCGCACGCCCAGATCTATGGCCTGGGCGAGGGTCTCCAGCTTGAGGGCGCGGGCGATGCCGCGGCCGCGCGCTGCTCGCGCTACCGTGGTCCACTCGGTCCAGACGTTCCCACGCTCGGGCGGATAGCAGAGAACCGAGATTCCAACTGGCTGATCTCCCTGGCGGGCGATCCAGAAACGGTCGTCCAGCAGGCCGGGCTGGGAGAACCACTTCATGAAGTTCTCGAATGGCGGCGGCACGATCGGGACCGTGGTCGGGATGTCCGCCTCCCCCTCGTTGGTGAGCTCGTAAAGCTGGCGGTATCGCTCGGGGTCGCGGTCTTCAGCCAGGGTGAGCAGCGAAACCTCCTCCGAAGCCATCCTCTCCCGGGAGGCACGCACCATCTCCATCAGCTGAAGACGATTGCTCTCCAGGTCCAGCTCCCAGTTCTTCCCCAGCCGCTCCTGCCGGTAGCCGGCTCGGCGCAGGAACCGCTGGCGGGCGGCGTCGTCCTCTCGGGCCCGAGAGATGAGCACCTCCGTGCCACCCTCCACCGCGCGGCCCTCGATGAACGAGAAGAGCCGGCCGAGCACCGGCGAGCTGCGGAGCGCCGGCGGCACGACAGCTCGCACGGCCCCATATCGCCGCGGCATCTTCGCCCAGGGACCGTGGTACCAGCTCACCACCGCCACCGGGTGGCCGTCCCGTTCGGCGACGAAGCGCTCCACGAAGTCCTCCGGGTTCGGGTTGGCCCACCAGTAGCGCTCCAGGGCGGGATCGACGGGCTCGTCGGGAAAGTAGGACGTTATGAGGTCCGCCGCGAGGCGCGCATCTTCGAGCGTGGCAGGACGATGGGTAAGGGGGGGCACAGGACAGCCATCCTAGCCGAGTGCTCAACCCGAGCTCGGCCCCAGCGCGGTGTGACAGCGCGAGCTCAGCGCGAGCTCAGCGCGAGCTCAGCTTCTGCCGGCGCCGAAACCTCGACACCTTGACCCGGTTCCCGCAGACCGCCATCGAGCACCAGGTCCCGGAGAGGTTCTTCGAGTGGTCGTAGAAGGCGTACCGGCAGCTGTGCTTGCGGCAGGCCTTGAGCCGCCGCCAGGACCCGTCGGCCATCGCGGCCACGACCACGGCCAGGATCCGGCCCAGGGCGCCGACGCTGCCGGTGGCCTCCGGCTCCAGGCGCACGCCGCCGTCGAGTAGGAAGCGCGTCCGCAGCCGCGCCTGCGCCAGAGCCTCGTTCAGCGTGGCCAGGTCGATCGGGTAGAGCTGGCCGCCGTTGTTCGCCAGGGTCAATCCGCGCAGGGACTCCCGCACCGCCCGGGCCCGCTGGACGTCGACGCGGTTGAAGGCGTCTTCGTCGCCTGCCAGCCGGTGTTCTCGCATCCACGCCGCCAGCTCCTCTGGAGTGCCGATCGAGTCAGCGACCTCCTCCAGGTCGGCGGTGTTCAAGAACCGCTCGACCACCCGCAGGGAACCGGGGGCAGAAGCTCGCGAAGACGCCATGAAGCGCGATGGATCATACCGCGCACGCTAACTAGCATCAACATCTAATCGGTTACCAGCGTAACTGGCATACAGATAACGGCAGTTACATCACCAGGAGGATGGGCCGCGATCCTGACGGCCCGGCGGAGACCCGAACCGAGGGAAGAAGCCGCATAACCTGGTTCCGAGACGGCCTTGACAGGGTAGTCTTCGCCGTTAGTCTTTCTACAGTTCACGTCCCAGATGGGGGTGCTTGATGGCATCGATGGCTAGGAATCTACTGCTGGTGGCGGGCACCGCTACCTTCCTCATGGCTTGCAGCCTCCCCGGCGGGGGCACCGCGACGCCTTCGCCTTCCCCCGAGAACACGACCGGCGTCACCACCACCGTCTGCGACACCAACGACCCTAGGAACCTGCAGGATGTGAGCTTCGCCGGTGCCCTCAGCAGCCACCTCGGCTGCTTCAAGGTGAAGTGCACCGGGGCCCCGAACTTCACCGGTATCAGCCTCGACTTCGACGCGGGCGGTCTCGGCTACACCCTCCAGCTGTCGGTTGGCAGCGCCTACAAGGGCCAGAACTCGGTCTACCCGGTCACGGGCCAGAGCGCGGCGACGATCGCCATTCTCGCCAAGTCGAACCTTGGCTTGACCTTTAAGACCGCTGACAAGTCCTCCCGGATGGGGGTTCTGACCGACGACACGGAGTCGATCTCCGGTTCGGTGTCGGCCGACCTCCTGAGCGACAAGGGCAACGCCGTGCACGTGTACGGCACCTGGCAGTGTTCCAAGAAGTAACCCGACAACTAGCCCCGACAGCAAAGAAACAAGAAGTGCACCCCAGCCGACGCGATTTCCTGAGGGTC
>DATGVT010000107.1:0-4435 GCA_035300005.1 Candidatus Acidiferrales bacterium | reverse complement strand
CCGAGCAGGGCTGGCTCAGCCCAGAGGAGGCGCAGGCCATCCGAGAGGAGTACGACCGGGAGGCGTCGGAGGCGGCTGACTGGGCCGAGCAGCAGCCCGACCCTCGCGCGGAGGACACCGCGGTCAACGTCTTCGCCTGACCAGCCGCCGGACGGCCCCCAGAATCAGAGCGGCCACCACCATCAGCGCCAGGGCCGACAGGATGCTTTCGAAGGGGCTCAGCAGCAGGCTGTAGCGCGGGATGAAGACGTGGCCGGCGACGGTCGAGAGCGCGAAGTAGACCACGTACACCAGCGAGGCGGCTCCCAGCAGGCGCAGGGGGCCCCGGGTGCCGAACCAGACCAGCGCGCCCAGGGCGGCCCAGGTCATCAGCACGGCCGCCTCGAACCAGAGCGGCAGCGGGATCAGGCGGCCCTCGGCCAGGGCATTGAAGTGCCTCCCGGTCTCCAGGCTCAGCAACGCCACCGGCAGCTGCTCCAGGGGCTGCGAGAGCCTGGCCAGCCGGGATTCCCAGACGGCCGCGGCGGCACAGGTCGCTGAGGTCGAGCAGGCCTCGACGCCGGCGGCCCACCGCGTGCACCAGCGGTAGGCGGTGCATTCGCGGCCGGTCAGCTCCTCGTTGTAGATCGGGTTGCGCAGCGCGATCAGCGTCCAGTCGAAGACGTCGCGGGTCCACTGCCCGGGCCTGCTCCGGACGCCCTCCAGGTAGGCGGACGCGAACTCGTCGCTGATCCGCTGGCTGCTCCAGCCCTGGCCGTCCAGGCAGGGTTCGAACCGAACCCAGAAGTACTCGTTGCTGTTCTCGACGTAGATGGCGGAGTAGTCGAGGTCCGGGTAGCAGCTGCGCAGCGCGGTGTCGATGTCCCGCGACGAGGGCCCGTTGTCCGGCGAGAGGAGGTGGTAGGTCAGCAGCGGGAAGGCCAGGTAGACGCCGGTCTGCCCGCTGAGCTGGAAGCGGCCGACCTGGTAGAGCGTCAGCAGGGCGGACGCCAGCAGCACGGCTGCCAGGCCGGCTGCCAGCCACGCCGTCTTCAGCCAGGAGCGCGTGAACCAGAGGTAGCCGGCCAGGAGCGGCAGCGCGAGCGGCAGGGTCGAGGGCCGGATGGTCAGCGTCCAGCCGAAAAGGGCACCGGCCGCGGCCAGGCCGAGAGGGTGGAGCAACTCCCGATTCTCGTACTGGTAGGCAAGGCAGGCCAGGCTGAGCACGAGGAAGCTGAGGCTGGCGCTCTCCGTCATCAGCCAGCGGTTGGTGATGGCCCAGTTGAGGTCCGCCGCCATCAGCAGCCCGATCGCAGCCGCCAGGAGCAGGTTCCAGCGGCCGATGACGTAAACGAGCGCGGCGGCCGCCAGGGCGGCCAGCGCGATCTGGACCAGGACCAGGACCAGCGGCTGGTCTGCCGCCCTGGTGAGCTGGGCCAGGACGTGGTAGGGCCGAGTCCGGATCGCGTCTCCGGACAGATAGCTCTGCGTGTCGCGGCTGACCGAGAAGGAGAAGATCCAGAGCAGGATCAGGTCGCGAACCAGCATCGCCGCCGCCGCCGCCGCCGCCAGGACGAGCGCCCGGCTCCGGCCGGCCCCGGGGTCGCGCCGCCCCAGGTCGAGGGCAGCCGCCAGCCGCTCGGTGAGGGCCGCAGCCAAACGCGCTAGGGTCCGATTCGGGACACTAGGTGCTGCTTCCGGAGCCGGCGGGCCGGTCGAGCGTCTTCTTGAGCAGGACGGCGACCAGCCCGATGCAGAAGACGAGCACCGCCAGCACGCCCATCAGGATCCCGAACCAGACCGGTCCCGGCTGCCGGAGCGCGGCCCCGATCAGGATGGCGAGCGCGCCGATCCCGACGCAGATGAAGTCGATCAGGATGAAGATCTTGATCGGGTTGTAGTAGACGATCGCCTCCACGATGTACTGAAGCGTGCGCAGCGTGTCGCGGAAAAGCCTCACCTTGGTGCCGCCGACCCGCTGGTTGTAGCCGATGGGGACGTGCTCGACGAAGCGGCCGGTCAGCATGTAGGCCAGGGTGAGCGAGGTGCTGAAGCTGAACCCGTCGGACAGATGGGGGAAGTACGTCATCACCGTCGAGCGGCCGAACACGCGCAGGCCGGAGTTGACGTCGGGCACCTGGCGGCCGGTCGTGAACTCGACCATCCACTTCAGGATCAGGCGCAGCGGCCACTTGAGGCGGCCCTCGTAGACCCTGCCCTCGCGGGCGCCGATGACCATGTCGAACCCTTTCGCGAACTCGCCCACGAGAAGCGGGATCTTGGTGATCGGGTAGGTGCCGTCGGCGTCGCTGATGACTATGGTCTCGTTGCGGGCGGCGGCGATCCCGTCCTTCAGCGAGCGTCCGTAGCCGACGTTGTGCGGGTGCTTGACGACCCGGGCTCCCCGCTTGCCGGCCAGCTGGCCGGTGGTGTCGGTGGAGCCGTCGTCGACGACGATGATTTCCGGCTTCGCAAAACCGGCCGAGGCCAGGACCTGGGCGATCTCGGCGACCGTGGCCGCGATCGCGCCGGCCTCGTTGTAGGCGGGGATGACGACCGAAATCACAGGCGCCTGAGCACGCACACCAGCGACTGGCCGAAGCCGAACCTGGTCACCGGGTTCAGCAGCCGCGAGACCGGCAGCAGGTAGCGGTCGAAGAAGCTGACCTGGCGCAACACCCGGCGCGTCTCCAGCGAGGGATGGGGGAGGAACCGGTTCAAGCCCCAGCCCACGGCGCCGAGCGGGTTGAAGTACTCCAGGACGCGGACCTCGGCGCGGCCGGGCGGGAGCAGGTCCCGCAGACGCCCACGGGTGTACCGCCGCTGGTGCCCGGCCAGGCGGTCGAGGTCGTTGTAGAGGGCCGGGAAGGCGGGCACGAAGAGCAGGACGTGGCCGCCCGGCCTGACCAGCTCGAGCAGGTTGGCCACGGCCGCCCGGTCGTCGGGGACGTGCTCCAGCACGTTGACGCAGAGGGCGCTGTCGACGCTTCGCCGCCCGAGCCGATCAGGGAGGCCGGGGTCGGCGACGTCGCCCTGCACGTAGGTCAGCTCGGGGTGGCGCGCCTGGGCGCGAGCGACGATCTTCCGATCGATGTCCAGGCCGGTGTAGCGGCGGACGCCGGGCAGCTGCTCGTAGAAGCCGCCGTGCCCGACGCCAACCTCCAACACAGAGGTTCCCAGGTAGCGGGCGAAGGCGGCCACGATCCAGCCGTTGTAGTTGCGGGCGCCCTCCATCGCGGAGGAGAAGGTGGCCCTACCGCTGCTCTGGCCGTCTGACACCGGTGAGACTGTAGCTGACCCCCGCGTAGGGCCGGATCGAGATGGAGCCGGGCTCAAACCGCCCCGGAGTAAACCACTCGGAACACTTGGCGCGGGTGGTGAACCGGGTCTGGGGGGCGTTGAGCTTGTCGAAGACGTTGAGCACGTTTCGCCTGAAGGAGAGCCGCCGGAAGTTCTGGAAGTAGGCGTAGTAGGGGAGAAAGCGCAGGAACGGCAGCCGGTAGACGGTCTGCACCGGTGCGTAGAGGCTCGCCGTGAACAGCGTCGAGATCCCCGCCAGCCAGGGCTTCGGGAGGTGCCGGAACAGGAGCTTGCGCAGCGGCTCGATCCCGTAACGGACGAGCGCGTTGCCCTCGGCGCTGTAGGTCCAGATCACCATCCGGCCGCCGGGCTTGAGGTGCCGGTACAGGTTCTCGAAGGTCCGATCGGGATCGTCGGTGTGGTGGATGACGCCGATGCAGAGGACGGCGTCGAACCCCCGGCCAAGCTGCATGGTGGCGATGTCGTCTTCGACGAAGCTGACGTTGGCGAACGCGCGGTTGCGCTGTCGGGCCAGGTCGGCGGTGTTGAGGTCGACCGCGGTGACCGTGGCCGCCACCGGGGCCAGGATGGCCGTGTGCTGGCCGCCGCCGCAGCCGGCCTCCAGCACATGCTTCCCGGCCAGATCGGCCAGCGAGACGGGCGCGATCCAGTCGTCGAAGAGGAACCGCTCATGGTCTTCGAACATGGACCACTGCGCACGCCACTCCGGGGTCTTGCGGGCCGCTCTCTCCATCACCTCCGCAACCAGAGGCCGAGGCAGGTCAGGCCGAAGAGCTTGAGGCCGTTGTCGGCCCGGTGGCCTTCGTGGTCCCCCCAGAGAAGCTCGACCGCGGCGGGCTCGACCCAGCAGGAGAGCGCCCCGTCGTGGGTGACCTCCCGGGCCAGGTCGCGCAGGCCGCCGGCCAGCCAGTGCGAGACGGGGGCGTTGAACCCCTGCTTGGGCCGGTCCAGAACGCGGGCCGGCAGGAACCGCCGCTGGCTCTGCTTGAGCAGATGCTTCTGCCGCAGGCCCTTGAGCTTCAAGCCGGCGGGCAGCGACGCCGCGAACTCGACCACCCGATGGTCGAGCAGCGGAGCTCGGGCTTCCAGCGAGTGCGCCATGGTGGCGCGGTCGACCTTGGTCAGGATGTCGTCC